>JAHAYB010000431.1 GCA_018384835.1 Comamonas sp. | reverse complement strand
TCCATGGCAGCGCGATAGGCTTTGCCCATATCGTCTCCCAAGGTATCGCCCAGGCCTTTCGCGGCCAGCTTGTCGGCGTAGACAGTGCGTTTGCCTGGGTGGGCGGCAATTTTTATGAACATCAGCGGCTGGGTGAGCATGGGGGTGTCTTGCTCGTTGTGGCCCAGCTTGCGGAAGCAGACGATGTCCACCACCACGTCTTGCTGGAACTCCATGCGGTATTCCAGTGCCAATTGCATGGCCAGAGCCACAGCTTCGGGGTCATCGCCATTCACGTGCAGCACGGGCGATTCCACCATCTTCACAATGTCGGTGCAGTAGGTGGTCGAGCCTTTGTCGCGTGGGTCAGAGGTGGTAAAGCCAATCTGGTTGTTGATGATGATGTGTACCGTGCCGCCGGTGGTGTAGCCACGGGTTTGCATCAGCGCCAGGGTTTCCTGGTTGACACCTTGGCCGGCAAAGGCCGCGTCACCGTGTACCAGCACGGGCAGCACTTGCTTGCCTTGCGGGTCATCGCGGCGATCCATGCGCGAGCGCACTGAGCCTTCGACCACAGGGTTGACGATTTCCAGGTGCGAGGGGTTAAAGGCCAGGGTCAGGTGGACGGGGCCGCCCGCAGTGGATACATCAGAGCTAAAGCCCATGTGGTATTTCACGTCACCGGCGGGTAGGTCTTCGGGGGCGGTGTGCTCAAACTCGGCAAACAAGTCCTTGGGCATTTTGCCCAGGGTGTTGACCAGCACGTTTAGGCGGCCACGGTGGGCCATGCCAATTACCACTTCCTGCACGCCTTTGATACCTGCGGCATCAATCAGCTCGTCCATGGCGACGATAAAGCTCTCGCCACCTTCTAGCGAGAAGCGTTTCTGTCCCACATATTTGGTGTGCAGATAGCGCTCTAGCCCCTCAGCAGCGGTGAGGCGGTCTAGGATGCGTTTTTTCTGCTCGGCATTGAGTACGGGCTTGGAGCGGATGGATTCGAGTTTTTGCTGCCACCAGCGCTTTTGCACTAAGTCGGTGGTGTACATGAACTCTGTGCCCAAAGTGCCACAGTAGGTTTCGCGCAGGGCGTTAATCAGCTCGCGCAGGGGCAGGGTTTCCTTGCCGAAGAAGGTGTTGCCGACGTTGAATACCGTTTCTTGGTCCGCATCGGTAAAACCGTAGAAGGCGGGGTCAAGCTCAGGGATGTCGGGGCGCTCGGTGCGCTTGAGGGGATCCAAGTTGGCCCAACGCACACCCACATTGCGGTAAGCGGCAATGAGTTGCTGCACTGCCACACGCTTACGGCCCAAGTCAGAGTCGGCACCGGCAGCAATCACTACCTGGGTGACACCCTTTTT
Source organism: Comamonas sp. (assembly GCA_018384835.1). Classification (GTDB taxonomy): domain Bacteria; phylum Pseudomonadota; class Gammaproteobacteria; order Burkholderiales; family Burkholderiaceae_C; genus Comamonas. The sequence continues at coordinate 1,387 of JAHAYB010000431.1, read as the reverse complement.
GGCACGCTCAGCAAAGGCGTTAATGACGGGCAGATGGGGAATGTCTCGGGAGGAGGTGCTGCCATCGGCAGCGGGGGCGTTTTGCAGAGCATCAAAGTACTCGCGCCAAGACTCGGGGATGCTGCCTGGGTCGGCCAGATAGCTTTCGTACATCTCTTCCACATAGGGGGCGTTGCCGCCAAAGAGATAGGTGTTACCTTCGTAGGTTTGGTAAACAGTGGGCTTTTCGCTCATGCTTCGCTGACTTCCGTTTTCCTGAAGAAAACATGGGTTGGTTAGTGAACCTTCCGCGGCACGGCTGTACCGGTTAGCGGATGCGACTGTGGCTGTGGAAGGGCCTGTTGTTGCGCCTTGCATTGTGCCATTGAAAGGATGGGCAGAACAACAACAGTCTTCTATAAGACTACAAAACAACAGCCTTGACAATGCCGTATTTCCCCCAACAGGCTATGCGCTCTCGTCTCAGAGCGCGTTTATGCTTTGAGCCTAAGCCCGGTTTTGGCCGGTGGCTGGTATTTTCTGGCATACCATTGCCAATCCTCATTTTTTCGTCTTGTATGCGCTCTCCACAAGCTACCCAGCGTTATTTTTTGCTTTTGCTCAGCACCGTTAGTTTGTGCTTTGCGGCGGTGCTGTGGCCATTTATGGGGGCGGTTTTTTGGGCGGTGGTGCTGGCTATTTTGTTTCAGCCGCTCAATCGCCGTTTACGCCATCATTTGCACCGTTACCCCAATTTGGCAGCCATGGCTACGCTGCTCATTTGCTTGGTCATTGTGATTTTGCCCTTGGTGATGATTGGCATTTCTTTGGTGCAGCAATCCTTGGCAATTTATCACCGCATGGCCATTGGGCAGCTTGATTTTGGTGATTATTTTCAGCAAATTTATGCCGCTTTGCCCTCCTGGGTTGGACGGGTGCTGGAGGGGCTGCACCTAGCCTCAATGGATGCAGTGCAGCAAAAATTATCCAATCTAGCCACTGAGGCGGGCAAACTCATTGCCGGTAAAACGGTGGAGCTAGGCAGCAATACCTTGGGCTTTGCGGTGAGCTTTGCCATCATGCTTTACCTGCTGTATTTTTTGCTGCGTGATGGCCAAGCGCTGGCTCAGCGCGTGCGCGATGTCATCCCCCTAGAGCAGCAGCATAAGCAAGAGCTGTTGGGCAAATTTGCCACGGTCATTCGCGCCACCGTGAAGGGCAATGTCGCTGTAGCGGCCGCGCAGGGTTTGCTAGGGGGATTGATTTTTTGGCTAATGGGTATCCAAGGGGCGGTGTTGTGGGGGGTGGTGATGGGTTTACTGTCCATCCTGCCGGCGGTGGGTCCAGCCGTGATTTGGGGGCATGTGGCAAGGAATAAGTTTACACCGGGCTCTTGTGAGAGGGCGGT
>JAHAYB010000407.1 GCA_018384835.1 Comamonas sp. | reverse complement strand
TGTTGTGCTTATTCAGCGGATTTTTTGCGCCTGCTGGCTTTTTTGGCAGCAGGCGTATCCAGCGGCGCGGCCAGTTGCTGATACAGCCCAAACAGAAACGCCACACGCGGTGCGTCGTCCTTGCCGCCTTTGTAGGCGTAGGCGGCATCAACGGCGCGGTCTAGTTGGATGTGGGCTTGTACCAGCTCGGTGGGCATGGTGTCGGGGTTGTAGAGCAGGGCCAGGGAGCAGGCTTGCCCCGCTTTGGCGCAGCGGGCAAATTCCAGCGCGCGTGCATCCAATACGGCTTGGGCGGCGGTTTCAATGGCGGCTTGTTGTTTGTCGCTGATGGTTTGCGGCCAGGGGTAGTTGTTGTAAACGATGGTGTTGGAGTAGCTGTAATCGCTTTTTAGGCGGCCTGCGACGGTACGCATCCAGGCGTTGTGCATGGTGGAACTGAGTATTCCCAAGTGGTACAGCCCAGCTTGGTCAACAAAAAATATTTTGTCACCGCAAATTACCTCTTTGGATAAGAAGCCAATAGGAATAAAGCGGCGGCGCTCGGAAGAAACCTTTGGAATAGCCAAGTAGGTATCACTGCTGGGCTGGCGTATTTCTCCAAATAAGTGGGGCGTATCAGCCAGCTTTTGTGTGGCTGGTTTTTTGCTGCTTTCACGCATTTGGCGTACTGCTGCAAGGCGCTGCTTTAGCTCAGGAGAGTTGGCCTTATCAGCGCTATTGGCCTCCGTTAGCCAGAGGCAGTAACGCGGCTTGTTATTGATGAACTCATCGCCCATTAGGTAAGGGCGGATGTATTGCGCTGCAATGGAGTCACTGGTACGAATGGAATCGGCTTCGTCTTGAGTTAACAGAAGGTTGCCGCCTTCTGTGGGCTTGCCCCCGTTCGCCATTTCTTTCACAAATGCCTGCAAAGGCTTGCGGCGCTTATCTACCAAAACAGCGGGGGCATCCACCAAATAAGGGTTGATGTATTTGGCGGTGGCTTCCTCTGGCTCGCCTTGAATGTTGGCGCTGTAGTCAAAAACGCGCGGTGCTGTTGCAGGCGCTTGCAGGGCAAAACCCAAAATAATGCAGTGCACGGCGGCTACGCCTTTGCCCTCATTACTCCATTGAAAAGTGCGGTGGGCAAAGTGAATGTGTACGCCTTGCGCCAGTAGGTGCGCCCACAAAATAGGCACTTGTTGCCCTTGGCAAATGCTGTTGGTGGAAACCAAGGCAGTGCGAATGGCGGGGTTGGCCTGCATGTAGGCGGTGGCTTGTACATGCCAGCAGGCCACAAAGTCGAGCAGGCCCCAACTGGGGATATGGCCTGTTACCCGCTCGGCATCAGCGGTTTGTTCTTTGCTGCGGTAGGTGCTGCCCACAAACGGCGGATTACCCACAATAAAACTGCATTGCGCTGGCGGCAGCACTTGCGCCCAGTCGGTTTGCAGGGCGTTGCCGTGGTGGATATGGGCGCTGTGCGCCAGCGGTACGCTGGGGCGGGTGGTGCCAAAGCGGCTGGCGGCTTCAATGTTGAGCTGTAAATCCGTAATCCATAGGGCGACTTGCGCGATATGGGCGGCGCTGGCATCAATTTCTATGCCGTAGAACTGGCTGACAGAGACGTGGCTGAGGGTAGAAATATCCAGCAGCCCTCGGTCTTTGCCGACAAAGAATAGGCGCTCAATTAGCTCGTGCTCCAGGCGGCGCAGCTCGCGGTAGGCAATC
>JAHAYB010000399.1 GCA_018384835.1 Comamonas sp. | reverse complement strand
GGGGGATGGCCTGGTTGCTGGTGGTACTGAAAAAGCAGCGTCCAATGCGGGTATCAACCAGTAAGAAGCACCGGCTTTGCTGCTGCAATCCGGTGCAATCTGGTTTTGTCGCCCCGCTTGGCCTGCCAGGAAGGGATAGAGGTCATACAATCGCGGGCTGTCTTCCGGTTTTTTTGGAAGCGCCCAGATTGCGAGGGTGTCAATTGCACCCCTTACCCAGGCTTGCCACAGCGCTGCTGCCATACAACAGCATAACCTAGGCACATAGCGCTCAAAGCAAGCCTTGCACCGGTTTTTTAACTTTGGAGTTCTGTTATGTCTGAACGTTTTGCTGCTGACGCTTTGGTAGTGCCTTTTGAGCAACTGCGCATGAGCGATGTGGAAGTTGCCGGGGGGAAAAACGCCTCCTTGGGCGAGATGATTTCCCAACTGCCCCAGGGCGTGCGCGTGCCCACCGGCTTTGCCACTACAGCCCACGCCTTCCGCGAATTTTTGAAGCACGAAAACCTGGCCGACAAAATCTCTGCCAAGCTGGCCGCTTTGGATGTGGATGATGTCCGCGCCCTGGCGCAGGTGGGCGCAGAAATTCGCGCTATGGTCGAAGCCCAACCCTTCCCCGCTGACCTGGAAAAAGCCATCCGCGAAGCCTTTGCCCGTCTGCAAGGCGGTAACGAATCAGCTTCGTTTGCTGTACGTTCTTCGGCCACCGCAGAAGACTTGCCCGACGCTTCCTTTGCTGGCCAGCAGGAAACCTTCCTGAACGTGGTGGGCATTGAAGATATCTTGAGCCGCATGAAAGAGGTCTTCGCTTCTTTGTACAACGACCGCGCTATTTCCTACCGCGTACACAAGGGCTTTGCCCATGACGTGGTGGCGCTGTCCGCCGGTGTGCAGCGCATGGTGCGCTCTGACCTGGGCGCTTCGGGCGTGATGTTCACCATCGACACTGAAAGCGGTTTTGAAGATGTGGTCTTCATCACCTCCAGCTACGGCCTGGGCGAAACCGTGGTGCAAGGTGCGGTCAACCCTGACGAGTTTTACGTCCACAAGCCCATGCTCAAGGCAGGCAAGCAAGCGCTGATTCGCCGCAACCTGGGCAGCAAGCTGATTCAAATGGTGTTTGCCACCCCCGAAGAAAAAGCCACCACCGGCAATTTGGTCAAGACCCTGGACGTGTCGCCCGAGCAGCGCAACCGCTACTCGCTGACCGACGAAGACGTGCAGCAACTGGCGCAATATGCCCTCATCATCGAAGAGCACTATGGTCGCCCCATGGATATCGAATGGGGCAAAGACGGCACCGACGGCCAGCTCTACATTCTGCAAGCCCGCCCCGAGACGGTAAAAAGCCAATCCAAAGGCCAGGCCGAGCTGCGCTACAAGCTCAAAGGTACGGGCACGGTGCTGGCAGAAGGTCGCGCCATTGGTCAAAAAATTGGTACTGGCCGTGTGCGCCTGGTATCTGACATCTCCCAAATGGATCAGGTACAGGCCGGTGACGTGCTGGTTACCGACATGACCGACCCCAACTGGGAACCGGTGATGAAAAAGGCCGCCGCCATCGTCACCAACCGTGGTGGCCGTACCTGCCACGCCGCCATCATTGCCCGCGAACTGGGCATTCCTGCGGTGGTGGGTTGTGGCGATGCCACAGCGCGTTTGAAAGACGGCACTTTAGTCACCGTCTCTTGCGCTGAGGGCGATACCGGCAAAATCTACGACGGCATTATCGAAACCGAAGTTACCGAAGTGCAGCGCGGTGAAATGCCCGAAATCAAAACCAAAATCATGATGAACGTGGGCAATCCCCAGTTGGCCTTTGACTTTGCCCAACTGCCCAACGGCGGCGTGGGGCTGGCGCGTTTGGAGTTCATCATCAACAACAACATCGGCGTACACCCCAAGGCCATCTTGGACTACCCCGCTGTCGATGCTGACCTGAAAAAAGCCGTGGAGTCCGTCGCCCGTGGCCATGCCAGCCCCCGCGCTTTCTACGTGGACAAAGTGGCCGAAGGCGTAGCCACCATTGCCGCTGCTTTCTGGCCCAAGCCCGTGATTGTGCGCATGTCTGACTTCAAGAGTAACGAATACCGCAAGCTGATTGGCGGCAGCCGCTACGAGCCTGAGGAAGAAAACCCCATGCTGGGCTTCCGGGGTGCGGCGCGTTACATCTCGGAAGACTTCGGCGAAGCCTTCAAGATGGAATGCGAAGCCCTGCGCCGCGTGCGCGAGGACATGGGTCTGACTAACGTGGAAATCATGATTCCCTTTGTGCGCACCTTGAAGCAGGCCGAGCGCGTGACCGAACTGCTGGCTGAAAACGGCCTCAAGCGCGGCGAGAACGAACTCAAGCTCATCATGATGTGCGAAGTGCCCTCCAACGCCATCTTGGCTGACGAGTTCCTGGAGTACTTTGACGGCTTCTCCATTGGCTCCAACGACCTGACCCAGCTCACCCTGGGGCTGGACCGTGACTCCGGCCTGGAACTGCTGGCCAAAGACTTTGACGAGCGCGACCCCGCCGTGCAGAAAATGCTGGAACGCGCCATTGATGCCTGCCTGTCCAAGGGCAAGTACGTGGGAATTTGCGGCCAAGGCCCTTCTGACCACCCCGACTTTGCCAAGTGGCTGGCAGACAAGAACATTGTCTCCATCTCGCTCAACCCCGATACGGTGATTGACACCTGGCAAAACTTGGCCAACTAAATACGGCCAGGGCAGGAGGGCAGGGAAGAATGCTGCAAGACCTGATAGATGCCCGGCGCGATGAGCGCTCCTCGTCTGCCCCAGCCTCGGCGCAAGCCGAGGTCTTCCCCCCCGACCTGCACGACACCCACCATTTATGGCTCAAGGCCAGCCTGCTACTGTTGTGGCTGCTGGCCTCTTTTGGTGTCTGTTTTTATGCCCGCGACTTGCAAAGCCTGCTGGCAGGGCAATTGGGCTATTGGATGGCAGCGCAAGGCTCCGTCCTGATTTTTTTATTGGTTGTGCTCATCTATAGCTGGGCGATGCGCCGCTTTGAGGCCAAGGACACCACTGCCGCTGCTCCAAAGGTAGAGGCTCCTTCTGAGGCAGCGCACCGCCACTAGCGGATGGCGCGGGCGGCACACACCCATCATGGCACCACCGACTAGCGGCCACAGCAGCACCAGCTCCAGTACCGGCACTGCCAGCGAAAGGGCGCGTGCCTATCGTTGGCGCTGGCATCGTTTCACCCTCCTATACAC
>JAHAYB010000396.1 GCA_018384835.1 Comamonas sp. | reverse complement strand
GGTGGTCATCAACGGCCAGACTTGGCAGGACGACAGCCGCCGCCAATGGCTGCCCACCCACCGCCGCGCCTTGGGCTATGTGTTTCAAGAGGCCAGCTTGTTTGCCCATTTGAATGTGCAGGAGAACTTGCACTTTGGCCTCAAGCGCACCCCTGTGCAGCGGCGCAAAGTCACACTAGAACGCGCCATTGAGCTACTGGGCATTGGCCACCTGCTGCAGCGCCAGCCCCACAGCCTTTCGGGTGGGGAGCGCCAGCGCGTAGCCATTGCCCGCAGCTTGGCTACCAGCCCGCAACTGCTGCTCATGGATGAACCCCTCTCCGCCCTAGACAGTGCCCGCAAGGCCGAGGTGCTGCCCTACCTGCAACACCTGCAACAACAGTTAGATATGGCGGTGCTCTACGTCAGCCACAGCGCTCAAGAGGTGCGCCTGCTAGCCAACCACGTGGTGCTGCTGGAACATGGTCGCATCCAACAGCAGGGGGCGGCGGCAGAGGTGTTGGCTGGGGCTGCTTGTGCTACCAGCCACTAGCCACTAGCCACTGGCCTCGTGTTAGCGCAAATCCAACACCTAGCCAGCGTGTCAAGCCGGCATCACCAGCTTATCAGCGGGGAGTTTGCAGATACTCGCCCCCCGGCGTATGTTGCAGTGCCATAATGCGCCCTTTGCATTGCACCACATACGGCAAACGGGCCAAGATTCGGCGCTTACCCTAAAACGCTCATAGTCTTAGCCCTAAGTCTCAAGCCGGCCTCACAAGGGCTGCGAGCAAGAGGCACCCAAGGTTTTTCGTTAGAGAAAATCACAAAGGTTGAACTTCATGGAAATCACTCAAGCCCAGCCCAGCGCTGGCGCAGCCAACAATACTTCTTCTTCTGATGCCCCAGCCGTGCAAGAGCTGATGGGTGCGGAAGTCCTGGTCAAAGCCCTGCAAGCCGAAGGTGTTGAATACCTCTGGGGCTACCCCGGCGGCGCGGTGCTCTACATCTACGATGCGCTCTACCAGCAAAACACCATCCAACACGTACTGGTACGCCACGAACAAGCAGCCGTTCACGCCGCTGACGGCTTTGCCCGCGCCACCGGCGAGGTCGGCGTAGCGTTGGTCACTTCTGGCCCCGGCCTGACCAACGCTGTGACTGGCATTGCCACGGCTTACACCGACAGCATCCCCATGGTGGTGATTGCTGGGCAAAC
>JAHAYB010000383.1 GCA_018384835.1 Comamonas sp. | reverse complement strand
CATGTACATCGTGCGTTGCACTGCATCATCGGAAATTTGATGAAATTTCCCGTAGTGTTCGGCAGCACCGTGCAGTCCTACGCAAACACCGGCGTGCTGGATGGAGACACGGTCTGGGTACAGGAGTTGGGCACCGACAATGCCAACGTCAACCGGTTGGCATTGGGCGAGCATGTGTTCTAGCCAGCCTGGGTGGGTGGCTTCGATGTCGTTATTGCAGAACAGGTAGTGGCTGTAGGAGTGCTGTTTTAGCTGCTCCAGTTGCTGTACGGCCCAGTTGTTGATGCTGGAGAAGTTGAAGCTGCCTTCGTAGCGCAAAACGATGGTGTTGTCGCTTGATTTGAGTGTTTCAAAGTAGGCAATGCTTTCCGGGTCGGTGGAGGCGTGATCGATCAGAACGATGTCGTAGGCCACGGTTTGTACAGTGGTACGGATGCTGTTGATGCATTGGCGCACCAAGGCCCCGTGGTTTTTGGTGGGAATGATGATGGCGACACGTTGGTTGTCTGGAATTCGGTAATGAGTATGAAAGTAGTTGAAGGAGGAGGTGTCGGGTGCCGCCTTCGCGTCTAGTTGCAGCCGATCAAGGTGCTTTTGCAGGATGCTTGTCGAGGTATCCATTACCTGGGCCATTTTGCTGTGCCCTGCGGAGCCACTGTGGGCACGCCATTGGTAGAGAATTTCTGGAATATGAACAATCGTGTTCGATTGTTCGCTGGCACGCAGAATAAGGTCGTAGTCCTGTGAGATGTCCAGCTGTTCATTAAAACCGTTTAGCTGGCGCAGTAGGGCAGTGCGAAAACCAACCATGTGGACGATGTAGGGGTGGCTGCGCAGGTATTCAGGTGAGAAGGTGGGGCGGTGCAAGTATTGCAGCACCGTGTGCATGCGCTCATCTAGCAGGACTTCGTCGCTGTAGAGCATATCGGGGTTTTCGGCCAAGACACTTTCAGCGACGCGGTAGAGTGCTTGGGGTTCGAGTAAATCATCGTGGTCGAGGAGCACCGTAAAGGGTGCATCGACGAGAGCCAAGGCCTGGTTGCTTGTATGGGAGACACCGTGGTTAGTTGTCCCGAGATGTAAACGAATGCGTGGATCTTGCGCTGCGTACCGCTCTAAGATTTTGCGTACGTGGGGGTGTGTTGAAGCATCGTCTGCGATGCATAGTTGCCAGTGTGGGTAGATTTGCCCCAGGACGGAGTCGAGCATGGCCTGAAGCATGTTGGCATTGGTGTTGTAGGTGGGAACCACAACAGCAATGGTGGGAGTAGGGTGGTCTAGGGTCAAAACTTTGGCCTGCAGTGCGGGAAGTAGCTCGCTGGAGAGGCGTTGCTGATAGTGCTGCCAGTTGCTGGTTGGAGATGCTGGAGGGCGTAGGCTAAGCAAGGTGTATTTGAGCCGGTAGGTGCCGCCGTCTCGCCAGGCACGCCAGAGTTTTTGGCTATTGTGGCCAAGATCAGAATAATTCTTGAATAGATGGTAGAGGCTGTCGCCAAGTACGCGCATTTGGTTGGGAAGGCGACGTACTGCTGAAACAAGGGAAGACATTTTCAATTGTTGGCTTGGAATGTTTGATTTGTGAAAAATCTTGAATTCTTTTAAAAGGAATTGATTAAGAGATATCTGCAAAATCTGATCAGTGAGTTAGGCAAGATAGTCTTTTTCATAGCTCCATGTGAGGAGGTTTGTGTCAGTGGCATGCAGGGGAGCCGCTGGCGCTGGGGGAGGGATTTGACCATCAATAAAATACCGTTGCCGAAGGTTTAGAAATAGGTTTAACCAGTCGTCTGGCGTTGTATTCCAGGGCTCTAGCCAAGTCCAGGGGCGCTGGCTGAGGCGTTCAGTGAAAGCGCCAAGGTTAGGGGCAACAATGGGTACACCTGCCAGTATGGCGGCACTTAATGTGTAGCTGTATGTTTCTGGCCAGAGTGCGGGAAACCAAATCAAATCGGGTTGTAACCGCTCTAGCAGCAGAGCGAGGTCGGCATCGTTATAAGGCCCGTGTACGGTC
>JAHAYB010000373.1 GCA_018384835.1 Comamonas sp. | reverse complement strand
TGCGCTATCTGCAAGAAACCGGGCAGGGCGTGGCCGTGCTGCTGAACGCTGGGGAAAGCGCCGAGCAATTGCTCCAGCAGTTTCAGGGCAAAGCCCGCTCTGCCCAAGCGCCCGAGCGTGGCCGCATGGACTTGCGCACCTACGGCATTGGCGCACAAATTCTGCGCGAGGTGGGCATACACAAAATGCGCCTGCTGGGCAAGCCCCGTCGTATGCCCAGCATGGCCGGTTACGGCCTGGAAATTACCGGCTACATCACCAAGCAATAAGCGACTGCTCCAACCCTAAAGGATAGAAACACTATGCAATACGCAGACAAGGGCGAAGCCCAAAACATCAGCGGCGTGGGCCTGCACATCGGCATTGTGCAAGCCCGGTTTAACGACAACATCACCCAAGCCCTGGTAGATGCCTGCCACAGCGCTCTGCTGGATTTGGGCGTGGCAGAAGAGAACATCACCCTGGTGCAAGTGCCCGGCGCGTTGGAAGTGCCCCTGGCACTGGCCGCCCTAGCCGAACGCGATGAGTTTGACGCGCTGGTGGCGCTGGGCTGCATCATCCGTGGCGAGACTTACCACTTTGAGCTGGTGGCCAACGAATCGGGCGCAGGCGTAACCCGCGTGGGGCTGGACTATGGCATTCCCATTGCCAACGCCATCCTGACCACGGAAGACCTGGCTCAAGCCATTGCCCGCCAAACCGAAAAAGGCCGCGATGCAGCCTATGTAGCGGTAGAAATGGCGCAGTTGCTCAACCAGCTCAGCCCCGTGGATGACGAAGCGTAAAAGGCCGCAGTAATGGACGACGCTCCTACCTCCTCCCACCCCAGCAAGCGCCCACCGCGCCAGTCGCGCAAGGGCGTGACCAGCACCGGGGCGCGCAAAGCGGCCTCTAAATCAGCGCGTAGCCGCTCGCGAGACTTTGCCCTGCAAGCCCTCTACCAATACCGCGTAGGCGGTGGCGATGTGGCCGAGATTGATGCCTTCACCCGCGCCTTGGTGGGCTTTCACAAATGTGATGCCCCGCATTACCACGCCCTGCTGCACGGCTGCATTGAATTGCAGGATGACCTCAACGCCCTGATTGCGCCCAAACTCGACCGCCCCATGCAGGAGCTATCGCCCATCGAGCATATCTGCATGTGGATTGGCGCTTACGAATTGCAGCACGCCCTGGACGTACCCTGGCGCGTAGTGATGAACGAGGCCATTGAGCTGGCCAAAGAGTTTGGCGGCACAGACGGGCATAAATACGTCAACGGCATTCTGGATGCCCTGGCTCCCGCCCTGCGCCCTGCTGAAGTGCAGGCCAGCCCTGGGATGCAGGCTGCCAAAGCTGCCACCGCCCCAGTGCCTGATACTGACACCAACGAAGAAGCCCCTGCACAGCCAGACAGCGCTGCTTGAGCCACTTCAATTCAAATATCTCACCCACTCGCGCCCTGTGCCCGCCAGCACCTGGGCGCGTTTTTACAAAGGCAGCAGTCCCTATGCAGTTTGCGCCGCGTACCGAACATATCGCCCCCTTTTACGTCATGGAAGTGGCCAAGGCCGCCCAAGCCCTGGCCGCTCAAGTGGCCGATGGGCCAGAGCCGGTGCTCTTTCTGAACATTGGCGAGCCAGATTTCACCGCCCCGCCCGCCGTGCAGGCCGCCGCCCAGGCGGTGATTGCCAGCGGCCAGACCCAGTACACCGACGCGCTGGGGCTGCCCGCCCTGCGCCAGGCATTGAGCGATTGGTACCAGCAGCGCTTTGGTGTGGACGTGCCCGCCCAGCGCATCGTTATTACCGCCGGAGCCAGCGCTGCCCTGCTGCTGGCCTGCCAGGCGCTGATTGGGCCAGGCGATGAGGTGCTCATGCCCGACCCCAGCTATCCCTGTAACCGCCACTTTGTCAGCGCTGCCGATGGTGTGCCGCGCCTGATTGCCAGCGATGCTACCCAGCGCTACCAACTGAGCAGCGCCCAAGTTGCCGCCCATTGGGGCGAGCGCACGCGGGGGGTGATTCTGGCCTCGCCCTCTAATCCCACGGGCACGTCGATTGCGCCGGATGAGCTGCGCGGCATTGCCCACACCGTGGCGCAAAAAGGCGGCTTTACCCTGGTCGATGAGATTTACCTTGGCCTGTCCTACGAAGCTGATTTTGGCCAGACGGCGCTGGCCGTGAGCCAGGACATCATCAGCATCAACAGCTTTAGCAAATACTTCAATATGACGGGCTGGCGGCTGGGCTGGATGGTGGTTCCCCCAGAGATGGTGGCCGTGCTAGAGCGCTTGGCGCAAAACCTGTTTATCTGCCCCTCGGCCATTGCCCAACATGCGGCGCTGGCCTGCTTTGCGCCTGATACTTTGGCCGAATACGAACACCGCCGCGCCCAGTTTCAAGCGCGGCGCGATTACTTTATTCCCGCCCTGCGTGAACTGGGCTTTGGCCTGCCGGTGATGCCCGATGGCGCTTTCTACGCCTGGGCCGATTGCAGCCCGCTGTACGACAAACTGGGCGTAAGCAATAGCTGGGACTTTGCCCACGCGCTGCTGGAAAAAGCCCATAT
>JAHAYB010000321.1 GCA_018384835.1 Comamonas sp. | reverse complement strand
GTCAGTTCTGATGTCTAAATCTAGTTAGTTTTATGCCAGATTTTTGGATTGCCATATTTTCTAGCTCTCTTCTTTCAGGTCTCGTTGGTGCACTCATTACTGGGGCATTTACGTTACGTGGAAAACGCAATGACTACGTCAATGATTACTTTAAAACAATAATAAAAAGGAGACTAGAAGCATATGAGCGGCTGGAACATTTGATAAATGCACTGAAGTTGACGGTACTTGATGAAGATCAACGCCCTTATCATCAAGTATTCTCAAGTGAAGCAACTTGGACACACATCTACAAGCTATTTCTAGACTCAACAGACCAACCGCTTTGGCTTAGCACCACAGTATTTTCAAAGACACGGGAGCTAAATATCATGCTGTTAAAAGCTAGTCATGACAAAAGAAATCTTGTTGAATTTGGTAAAGCAAATTACGCACCTATTGCAGAATTAAGAGAAGAAATTGAGCGTATTCATGCGAATGACATGCTAAGCCTACATAACGTAGAAGATTTTTTAAAACAAAAAAAGAACCATAAGAGTGGTTTCGGGTATGACTCACACTCATAGGTAACACATCAGTTCAAGGACATGGGTAACACCTCCAAGCTTGGTAGCTGCCGCTAGGCAGCTACCAAGGAGGAGACCTATGCCGTGGAAGGAATGCGTACCGATGGACGAAAAGTTGCTGTTCATTGCCGATTACTTGCGTGCAAACACCTCGTTGACAGAGCTTTGCCTGCGCTATGGAATCAGCCGTAAAACGGGCTACAAATGGATTGATCGTTACCGGCGCCAAGGTATCGATGGTCTGCAAGATCAAAGCCGCCGCCCTAAACACAACTGCTTTGCTTTGAGTTATGCACAGCGGCAGGCTATCGTGAAGCTACGCACTTCGCAGCCTGGCCCACTAGGACCTAAAAAGCTCCAAGCGTTGCTAAAGCAGCAGTGGGGTGAAGAGCAAACGCCCAGTAAAACCACGATTTACAACGTAATCAAGGCTGAAGGCCTGATCAAGGGCCAACGCAGACGAAGGCGGGTGCATCCCACAGAGCAGCCTCTGCGCAATTCTTCACAGCCCAATGGGTTGTGGAGCGTGGATTACAAGGGGCAGTTCAAGACCGCGGATGGATGCTGGTGCTATCCCTTGACCATCATGGATCACGCTAGCCGCTACTTGCTGGCCATTGATGTCTACAACAGCACCAACTTTAAAGAGGCTAGAAAAAGTTTCGAGCGTGTCTTCCGTGAATATGGCTTACCGGACCGTATCCGCAGTGATAACGGAGCTCCCTTCGCCAGTACTGGTGTAGCAGGGCTGTCCCGCCTTGCTGTGTGGTGGATTCGTTTGGGCATTCGGCCTGAACGAATTGAGCGAGGTAAACCTCAACAAAACGGGCGACACGAGCGGATGCACCGAACCCTTAAACAGGCGTTGGGCAAGGAGCCTGCTGCCAATGCGCACGAGTTGCAAATCCAGATTGATGCCTTCCGCCAGCACTACAACACGCAGAGGCCACACGAAAGCTTGGGCCAGCAGCCTCCACAGCAAAACTATTACCCCTCATCGAAAGCATTCCCCAGCACCTTGCCCGTCGCAAGCTATCCCCCTCATTGGGAAACTACGACTGTGAGTAGCAATGGACTGACCTATTGGAGAGGCTTGCGTATCTACATTGGGTACCTGTTGGTCGGGCAAATTATTGGTATGCATGAGGTTGCCGCAGGGCAGTGGGAGGTTTATCTCAACGAAACCCGAATTGGCGGCTTTAACGAAGACGAGAAAGGAGGTCCGCTAAACGACTACATCAGCCTCAAGGTGTTACCTATGTCTGTGAACTAACTTGTTACCTATGTCCTTGACACGAACACCTGCCGGGGCGAAACCCGGCCCCAGCCAACAAACACACAGCAGCATCTCAAAAGAAAAAGCCACCCTAGATG
>JAHAYB010000313.1 GCA_018384835.1 Comamonas sp. | reverse complement strand
GTTCTAAGAACGTGCACACGTTCTTAGAAAGTATTACGCACTTAGCTGGAGGTGCTCTCCGGCGGCAAAGGCGCAGGCGCAGGCGCAGGCGCAGCAGCGGGCTGGTCAGCGGGATAGGCATCAGGGTCAAGGCGGCGCATCTCCCCCTCTACCCAGTCTTGCACCTGCGCCATTAGCTCATCGTGCTTGCGCCCTTGGGTGCTGATGGGCTAACCAATCGAGACCTCCACCACCCCCGGATAGCGCAAAAAGCCATTGCGCGGCCAGCAACGCGCCGAAGTAATTGCAATCGGCACGACCGGCACTTTGCACATGATGGCCAGGCGACTAGCGCCGCTTTTGTACTCCCCCACCTGACCACGCGCCACCCGCGTACCTTCAGGGAACATCGCCACCCATACGCCCTGGGCTAGCAGTTGTTTGCCTTGCTCCACCACCTTATGAAAGGCGCGGCTGCCTTGCTTGCGGTCAATATGAATCATCTCCAAGCTACCGATGGACCAGCCAAAAAACGGGATAGCCAGCAGCTCTTTTTTGAACACATAGGCAATGCGCCTAGGCAGAACGGTAGGCAGCAAAAACGTCTCAAACGTCGATTGGTGCTTGGCTAGCAGCACTACGCCCTGCTGGGGGTCGGTGGGCAGGTGCTCCAGCCCATGAATGCGGTAGCGCACACCGCAAAACCAGCGCAGGGCGTGCAGGCTCAAGGCCAGCCAGGCGCGGGCAATGACCCAGCGCGTTGCCAGCGGTAGGCGCAGCACCCGCGCTAAGAGCAGGCACAGGGTAAAAGGGATGACGGTGATAGCCATCCACACAGAATGCAGCAAAGAGCGCAAGAAAAGCATGGTTCCAAATTCCTGGCGCGGCCAGCGGGTAGGAGGAGAAGACAAGACCTGCACTGCCCACCGTGGTCGCGGCTATGAGGGGGAGAGAGAGAAGAAAAACCTCAGGCCAGCGCCGCCAGGGCTTGCGCCATGCTCTGCCAGCTAGCAAAGCGCTGCGCCTGGGGGTGGGCTTGGGCGGCATCTGTGCCCACATATACCAAATGCGCCCCCAGCGCATGACCGGCTTGCAGGTGCGATAAGTCTTGGCCGATGACCCAAATCTCAGTGGCCAATGCGCCATAGCGCTGGGCAATTTGCTGCAACAAACCCGGCTGGGGCTTGCGGCATTGGCAGGCTTGTTCACTGGCGTGGGGGCAGAAGAAGAAGGCATCCATGCGCGCGCCCGTCTGCCCCAAGCGGCGTTGCACATGCTGCTGAAGGTGCAGCAGCTCGTAAATCTCTAAGCTGCCGCGCCCTAGGCCAGGCTGGTTAACAGCTTGCGCCACCAGCCAGCCACTGTGGTAAAGCTGGGCAATCGCCTCCAGCAAGCCCGGTTGGGCTTGCCACAGACGGGCGTGCATGACTGCACCCACGCTATCGGGGTTGATGGTGCCCAGATAATCAAAAATTGCCAGCTTCATGGCTTTCAGCCCTTTCAGCCCTTTCAGCCCTGCCAGCGGCGCAACACCAAGCTGGCATTGGTTCCGCCAAAGCCAAAGCTGTTAGAGAGCACTTGCGTCAGTTGGGCATCGCGTGTTTGCGTGACTAGGGGCATTGCGCCTAGTTCTGGGTCGGGCGTTTGCACGTTGAGCGAGCCAGCAATAAAGCCCTTTTGCAGCATGATGAGGCAGTAAATCGCCTCCTGCACGCCGGTTGCGCCTAGCGAGTGCCCCGTCAGCGATTTGGTGCTGGAAAAAGGCGGCAGCGCCTCGCCAAACACCGCCCGCATGGCGCGTACTTCCTGCATATCGCCCACGGGGGTAGATGTGCCGTGGGTGTTGATGTAGTCAATAGGCTGCTCTAAACCGGCAATGGCTTGCTGCATACAGGCGATAGCGCCGTCTCCCGAGGGAGCCACCATATCCGCGCCGTCGCTGGTTGCGCCAAAGCCGACCACTTCGGCCAGGATGTTCGCGCCGCGTGCTTGGGCGTGTTCTAGGCTTTCGAGCACCACCGCGCCGCCGCCACCAGCAATGACAAAACCGTCGCGGTTTGCGTCGTAGGCGCGGGAGGCTTTTTCTGGCTCTGCGTTGTACTTGCTGGACATTGCGCCCATGCCGTCAAACAACAGCGACATGCCCCAAGACAGTTCTTCGCCGCCGCCTGCAAACATCACATCTTGCATACCCCAGGCGATTTGCTGGGCAGCCGCACCAATGCAGTGCGCCGAGGTGGAGCACGCCGAGGTAATCGAATAGTTAATGCCCTTAATTTTGAAGTTGGTCGCCAAGCAAGCCGAGACGGTACTACTCATGCAGCGCGTGACTTGGTAAGGCCCCACGCGGCGAATGCCTTTGGCGCGGAGGGTATCGGCAGCCTCAATCTGGTTGGCCGGGGAGCCGCCGCCCGAACCCATGATGAGGCCGGTGCGGGGATTGCTCACTTGCTCAGGAGTCAGGCCGGACTGCGCTACCGCATCTTCCAGCGCG
>JAHAYB010000311.1 GCA_018384835.1 Comamonas sp. | reverse complement strand
ATTACCTCTACCGAATCTGTATGCCTAGTCGTATTCATAGTCCTATTCCTATCTCGAAGATAAGCGATAGGACGGGGCCTGGGAATCAGGGGGCTATCTCAAACGAAGGTGATGGTTGTCGGTGCCTTAAGCAGTGATTCACTTGGAAATTGGCTGCCTTGCTCGGCTTGAGGGTGATCGCGGACGATCATAAAAAAGATATGTAGTTAAGGCGCTGGAGCGTTACGCTCCAAACGCCACTACAAGAGCCGTTATCCAAGCTCTTTCTATGACATCAATATCATCTATTAGGCTTGCGCCAATTTATTTAGGCGATCTGCAGTGCTTTGAGAATAGGCAACCTCTTGTTAGCAAACTCTATGGCTTGACGGTTGATTTCTGCCAAGTTTTCCTCCGCAGTTTGCAGTGTCTGCCCTTCTTTGACTAAGCGCTGATTTTGCGCAGCAAGCACATTCCACACAAAGCCCGCCCAGTCTTGAGGCTGCTTATGTCCCTGCTGCTTGGCCAGCAAGAACAATTGCTCAAATCGAGGTACTGTGACGCCTCCTGCAGTCACAGGGCTTGCCAAATAGTGCAGCTCATTGCTGCTGCGCACCTTGCCCATTAAGTGGCTATTGAGTCGCTCTGTATGCTTTTTGGCCTTGGCTGTGATGGCATCGTCTTGTGCTGCTAGTAAAGCGCCAGAGCTACTAAGCACCATGATGGCCTGCAAAAGTTGTGCGAACTGAATACCGCTTGACTGTACGGCTTGCTCTAATTGCGCCAATGTCTTTGGCTTATGGTCTGCCAACTGATCCAAGATAGGTGCATAAACCGCTTCTTGCAACGTCGCTTCGCCTAAGTGACCAACAATTTTTAAGCTCACATCAGCTCGAGGCTGCACCAGTATGACGCGCTGGGCACGCAATTGCTCCAATTGCTCCAAAGCAGTGAGTTGACGGGCGCCTTTGACCCAGTAGTCCTTGCGGAACTGCTGGTTGACGCAAAAATCACGTGTTGTTTGCTCAAACATGGCGTCAGGAATGCTGGCAAGCAATGCCTGCTGCTCTAGCGTGAGATTGACTGCATCAATCGCATCTAAGTAATGCGCAGAGCAAGCCCACTGCACCTTAGCAGGAGCCAGCCATTGCGCCATCTTGGCAAAGGCCATGGGTTGCCAGTCGCGGTTGAAGTACTCGTGGGCGACGTAGTGGCGGTCCTGCTCCTTGATCTTCTTGATGCGCTCGGCAATTTGGGGATTTGCACGGGCATAGCTTGGATTGGCTGCTAATAGTTGCTCTGCAAAATTCAGTGCACTGTCAATGCGATTGACAATCCCTGCCCCGTCTGCACCCAGCACTTCGGCATGCTCTGTGAGCAAATCCCGCATGGGCACCATAGCAGCCCAACCAGGCTGTGTGTTGTAGCTGATGTAGAGCACGCCGCCCACTTTGAGTTTGCGGAGAATAAAGTCAACGATCACCGCACGGTTTTCATCGCTGATCCAACTCCAGATACCGTGCAAGCCGATGTAGTCGAACTCAGGCAGGTCAGTGCGACCACAAAACTGATCAAATGCCTCATCAAAGAGTTGAGCGCCGGAACCTGCAACCCGTGCAAGCTCCTGAGCAAACGCAGCTTGCGCGGGATTAAAGTCCGTACCACACCACTGCACAACAGATGCTGCCGCATGCAAATTGGTGCTCATACCTTGACCAAAACCAAGCTCACACGCTGCACCAATGTCTGGAGCCACAAGTCCAGCATTCAGGAAAGCCAATCGCACACGTAGCGGGTTTAGCTCCGTGTAATAACCATAGGTATATCCAATGTCTGCCACATAGCCGGCTGTCCAATCACTCACTGTCTCTCTCCTGGTTGAGAATAATTTTTCGATAGCTGCTTAGTCTGTCTTGAGCTTAGAAAAACACGAAGCAGTTTTAAAAAAAACTGAGCGTGAATGCAACAGCCAAGTTACATAGGGAGGGGGTCAGTAAGTAGTTAGGGCGCTGGAGCGTTACGTTTGAGCGGTGAACAATGCCGCCATGCCTGCAAATCAGAAATGGTCGATTGCCGCAAGCTGCTGATATTGCGCCCCTGTCGAAAATGGCAATCTTGAAGAAAAGAAGACAGTGGGAATACGAGGCTGCGTTTAGAAATTGGCCTTGATATCCGCAAACACCTTGCTTATCCTCCACCACTCTTTTGGCCCATGCTCATTTGGTTCCTTGCGCTGGTCGGGGCACTGGCCCTTTTTGCCTTGGCTTATCGGGCCAATCTTATAAACCAGCGAATGCACCAAAGCTTTGCACGTCGCACTGTTCGGGACCCAACTCCTGCTGACGTTCGTACACCGCTGACCCGCAAGAAACCTGACTGGGTTGTGCAAGAAGTTCTGCGTTTGAAGGCATTGATGGGCAAGCACGCAGGCTGCCGCAAAGTCGCTGACACCTTCAACCGCTTGCATGCCCCAATGCGGGTCGGCAAATCCTTCGTCAGCGACACCATCAGAAACCACCAATATGCGTTGCTCAACATTACACGCGAGCTACGCGACAAGCCCCCGACACCCACGCATATCAATCATGTTTGGGGCATTGATCTCACGTTTGTGCGAGACCACCATGACACACCACAACCGGTGTTTGGTGTCATCGATCACGGCTCGCGTATTTGCTCGAAGTTGACAGCCGTAGCCA
>JAHAYB010000304.1 GCA_018384835.1 Comamonas sp. | reverse complement strand
CAGGGGGAAAAGGAGGGGCAGAAAATTTCTGACACCCCTAGCTGCAAAACCTTTACACCTTGCCAGCCAGGCGAAGGCTTGCGCGTAGCATTTCATTGATGCGGGTTTGCCAGCCATCCCCGGTAGCGCGTAGGGCGGCAAGTACATCAGCGTCAAGGCGCAGCTTTACGGGTTCCTTGGTGCTGGCCTGTGTGCTGCCTACGGGGCGGCCACGCTTGCGGGCGGTGATTTGCTCTGGGGTGTGGGTGTGCCCTTGTCCGGCTGCTGCTTGTGACAGGCCGCGCTCCAATGATGCGAGTAGCTGGGCGGTGTCGGGGTCGAGTGCTTGCGTTTGGTCAGACATCGTATTTCTCCACAATGGCGCGTAGCAGGTGCGCCGGTATGTTTTCAATGCGGCCTTTGGTGTAGGCGGTTACAAGCACCAAGTCACCGCGTGCTGTGCGAACGTAGTAAATCACTCTTGCCCCTCCGCGTTTGCCCATGCCAGAGCGTGCCCAGCGTAATTTGCGCAGTCCCTTGGTTGCTGGGATTACTTCGCCCGCGTCAGGGTTGTTAGAGAGCCATTCGATAAGGGCGTGGCGCTCTTCCTCATTCCAGATACTAGAGGCGGTGGCTATAAATTCAGGGGTTTCTACTACGGTTAGCATGATTTAATTGTACCCCCATAAAATTAAATAGCACCTTGGCGCATGGCAGACTGCCAGGGCGGGGAATGGTGGCTAGGCGGGCTGACTGGCAGGCGCTACGCTTAGGCGCAGACCCAAGGCGTGCAATACCTTGGTAAGGGTGGACAGGGTTGGATTGCCTTCGCTACTCAGGGCTTTGAACAGGGCTTTCTCTCCCACTTCGGCACGGCGGGTTACTTCGGCCATGCCATGCGCTTGGCTGACGTGGCGCAGGGCTACCAGTAGGGCGGCGCTGTCTTGCAGCTCTAGCACTGCATCTAGGTAGGCAGCGGCTTCTTGCGGGTCGGTCAATGCCTGTTGCAGGGTTTGGCTGTAGCTTTTGTCACGTGGTGCATTCATGGCTTCCCTCTTTGTTTCCAGTCTTCCAAGTATTCGATGGCACGGGTAATTTCCCGGCGTTGGCCGCTCTTGTCACTACCGCATAGCAGTAGCACCAGCACGCGCCCTTGTCTGCTTAGGTACACCCTGTAGCCTGGACTGTAATCAATGCGCAGCTCTTGCACGCCTTCGCGCAGTGGCTTGCAGTCCCCTAGGTTGCCAGCTTCCACACGGGCTAGCCGGGCGCGAATCGTGGCACGGGCAAGCCTGTCTGGTAGGCGCTGTAGCCAGTCCTCAAACGGGGCAAAGCCGCTGCTGTCGGTGTAGGTGCGCAGTTCCATAACGGTATCTTACAGCGTACCTTGCTAGCGGGGCGTGAGTAAGGGGGCGGCGTTTCACAGCCCCCCTTGGGCTGCCAGCGGCTACCTGCTGGCAAATGGCTAAGTTCAACCTAGGGATGGCGCGGCAAGGGCAAGGGCAAGGGCAAGGGCAAGGGCAAGGCGCTGCTACCTACCGGCAAATGGCGGATTGATTGCCCCATACGCTGCCCAAAGGCTTGCCCCTGTGCCACAGCGAAGGCCATAGCCACGGCCTGCACAGATGCAGGTGGGGCAACCATAGTGATGGCTGTAATAAGCATCTCGCACGGCTTGCCAATCGGTGGGGACGGGGCTGGTTGGCGCTGGCTCTGCCATCTCATTTGACGATGGCTGCTGTTTTTTCAGGTGGCTAATGATGGCCGCTTTGTGCTGGCGTAGTTGCTCGCGCTGGGCATCGGTAAGCACCCCAGCAGGTACGCTTAGGCGTTGGCCGTCTGCGCTTAAATTGATGCAGATTCCAGCGCTTTCAAAGGTGCTCAATAGGTCGGCGGGTTTCATATTTCCTCCGTGTTTTCTGGGCTGATTGGGGCGCTTTCTGGGGCGTTGGTGTGGGGTGTCTGACTGGCATGGTTTGGGGTGGGTGTTGGCAGGTTTTGTGCCTCTTGGGCTGGCGCTTCACGAAGATGCTGCTTTTGCCGAAGATGTCAACGTTTCAGCACCGGCATCTTCGGCATCTTCGGGGCGTTTTTTGTCATCTTCGGGGCTGGTTTCTGCTGCTTTTACGCATTCCAGCCATTCCGGGCGGGGTACAAATCCTGCCGGTAGTGACCAATACCATGAGTCTTTCATGCCACCTTTTTCGGGTCTGATTCCCATCTTTTCACGGGCGCGGCGTATCTGTGGGGCTGAGTATCCGCAAGCCTTTAATGCGGCCTCTACTTGCTTGGAAGGGGCTACCCCTTCGCGCAGTTCTGCCCATAGCATCATGGGCAAGTCTTTGCTGCTTTGGCCTGCCTCTTCTGCCCCTTCGCTGGGGTCGGTGAGTAGCTCTCTGGCACTTCCTTGGACGGGGCTGCCCCACGTAATCCGCGATGCCTCAAGGC
>JAHAYB010000303.1 GCA_018384835.1 Comamonas sp. | reverse complement strand
GCCGCGAACCGCCCGAGAAGGGGTACAGCCCCTGGGTATTGGCCGCATCTGCGCCGCTGCGTGCCTCGTGGTAGTCATTGAGCACATTGGCCCCAGCATGCGCCATCAGCGCCAGCAGCAGGGTAATGGCTGCCGTCCAGCCATCAAAGCCACAGCCGCAAGACCAGGCAAAGGCAAAGCCCAGCACGCAGGCCGAGGCCGTCAGCGTCAAAAACGGCAACCGCGTCATGCGCAGCAACATGCGCCAGTCGGGGCTGGGGGGCAGGGTTGGCTGGGGTTCAGCCGAGGAGGGAGTGGATTGCATCATGGGGGCGATTAGTGATTACTCAGGCAAGCAACGCTTGCACTCTTTGGCGCAGCTCAGGCAGTAACTCCGCCTCAAACCAGGGGTTGCGCTTGAGCCAGCCGTTATTGCGCGGGCTGGGGTGGGGCAGCACTACGGTGTGCGGCCAGTAGGTGCGCCACTGCTCTACCGCTGGTGTCACTTGGCGCGGTGCTTGGGGCAGGTGCCAGGCCAGAGCGTATTGGCCTAAAACAATCGTTAGCCCAATCTGGGGCAGCCTATCTAAGAGGGGCTGTCGCCAAGCGGGCGGACATTCTGGGCGCGGCGGCAAATCCCCTGAGCGGCCTGTGCCTGGGTAGCAAAACCCCATAGGCAGCAAAGCCACCTGCTGCGGGTCATAGAACTGCTGCTCCGTCACCCCCAACCATGCCCGTAGGCGCTGGCCACTGGCATCATCAAACGGTTTACCGCTGGCATGGGCTTTACGCCCGGGAGCCTGGCCAACAATCAGCATACGAGCCGCTTCACCCGCTTGCAGCAGCGGGCGCGGCTCCAGGGGTAGATGCGCAGCACACAGGGTGCAGGCGCGTACACGTATCAGCAAATGTTCCAAGGTTTCAGTATGAGCCATAGCGCCACCTTCAGGGTTTTCATGCTGCACAGTGTAAGCAGGCGCTAGGATGCTTGCCCATGCCTAACACCAACCCTCCCACCGTCCCTTACCAGCCCCTGGCCGAGCGCCTGCGCCCGCGCAGCCTAGCTGAGGTTATTGGCCAGCAGCATATCCTGGGGGCGGGCAAGCCCCTGCGCCTGGCGTTTGAGGCAGGTCGCCCGCATAGCTGCATCTTCTGGGGGCCGCCGGGCGTGGGCAAGACCACCATTGCCCGCCTGATGGCGCAGGCGTTCGATGCGCAGTTCATCAGCATCAGCGCCGTGCTGGGCGGGGTGAAAGACATCCGCGAAGCTGTGCAGCAGGCCGAAAGCACCCGCGAGGGGCTAATGCCCCAGCCGACCATCGTGTTTGTCGATGAGGTTCACCGCTTTAACAAAAGCCAGCAAGATGCTTTTTTGCCCCACGTGGAAAGCGGGCTGTTTACCTTTGTGGGCGCTACGACGGAAAACCCCTCGTTCGAGGTCAATAGCGCCCTGCTTTCACGCGCTGCGGTGTATGTCTTGCAACCACTCTCTAGCCAAGAGCTGGCGCAGATTGTGGCCAAAGCCCAATCCCTGCAAGCCCTGCCCCCGCTGGAAGATGCGGCCCTACAGCGCCTGATTGCCTACGCCGATGGCGATGCGCGCCGCCTGCTCAACACCCTGGAGACCCTAGCCACCAGCGCTGCCCAAGCAGGTGTGGCAGAAATGACCGATGCTTGGCTGCTGGAGGTACTCGGCCAGCAAATACGCCGTTATGACAAAGGCGGCGAACAGTTCTACGACACCATCAGCGCCCTGCATAAAAGCGTGCGTGGCTCTGACCCCGATGCCGCCCTGTACTGGCTATGCCGCATGTTGGACGGCGGCGCAGACCCACGCTACCTAGCGCGGCGCATTGTGCGCATGGCCTGGGAGGATATTGGCCTGGCCGACCCTCGCGCCCTGCAAATCTGCAATGACGCAGCCCACACCTACGAGCGCCTGGGCAGCCCTGAGGGCGAGCTGGCCTTGGCGCAAGCCGTGATTTACTTGGCCGTTGCGCCTAAGAGCAATGCGGGCTACATGGCCTACAAAAAAGCCCGTGCCTGGGTGCAGCAAGACAGCAGCCGCCCCGTGCCACTACATCTACGCAACGCTCCCACGGCCTTAATGAAAAACCTGGACTACGGCAAAGACTACCGCTACGCCCATGATGAGGAAGACGGCTTTGCCGCTGGCGAGCACTACTTGCCCGAAAACATGCCTGCCCAGCAGTTCTACCAGCCCGTAGCGCGGGGGCTGGAAATCAAGATTGCCGAGAAAATGCAAACCCTACGCCAGCGCAATCAAATGGCTCAAACAGCTCAAACTGACCCACAGCCTGAGGCAAAAAACAGGGAAG
>JAHAYB010000300.1 GCA_018384835.1 Comamonas sp. | reverse complement strand
CAGCGGGCGCTGGCGGTGCTGGAGAAATACTTTGGCCGGGTGGAATCGGTATGGAAGCCGGTGGCGGCGCAAGAGGCGTTTGAGATTGTGCGGCGGCGCTTGTTCGATTCGGTGGGCGATGCCGCACAGGTGCAGGCTACGGCACGGGCGTTTGGCGAGTTGTACCGGCACAACCCCGGCAAATTCCCCCCCGAGGCGCAGGAGGCGAACTACGAGGCGCGGATTGCGCAGGCGTACCCGATTCACCCCGAGGTGTTCGACCGGCTGTATGAGGACTGGTCAACCCTGGACAAATTCCAGCGCACGCGCGGGGTGTTGCAGTATCTGGCCATCGTGATTCACCGGCTGTGGAACAGCAACGACAAGGATGCGCTCATCATGCCCGGCACCTTGCCGCTGGACGATGCGGTGGTGCGTAGCAAGAGCATTCACTACCTGCCCCACGGCTGGGAGCCGGTGATTGAGAGCGAGATGGATGGCCCGCGCTCGACGGCGGCAGAAATTGACGGGCACGACACGCGCTTTGGCAGCGTGCAGGCGGCGCGGCGCGTGGCGCGAACGGTGTTTTTGGGCAGTGCGCCATCGAACGCAGCGCAAGCCGTGCGCGGTATTCGTGTGGAGGGCATTTTGCTGGGCACCGTGCAGCCCGGCCAGGCGGTGGGCACGTATGAGGATGTCATCAAACGCCTGCGCGACCGGCTGCATTACCTGTATGGCGAGAAGGACAGCTATTGGTTTGACACCCGGCCCAACCTGCGTCGCGAGATGGAGGCGCGCAAGGGCAATCTGAAAGAGGCTGACGATGTGCTGCCGCTGCTCAAAGACCGGGTGAACCGGGTGTTCAGCAAGGGCAACCATTTCGCGGCCATTCATGTGTTTGTGCCGTCGGCAGACATTCCTGATGAATTTGGTGCTGGCCCCCGGCTGGTGGTGTTGCCGCCCAGCGCGGGCTACCGCAGGCAGGACGATGGCGCTGCGCTGCTGGCCGCCACCGAGGTGCTGGAAAAGCGCGGCGACACACCGCGCCTGAAGCGCAACCGGCTGGTGTTTTTGGCTCCCGATAGCGATGCGGTGCAGCGCCTGCGCGATGCTGCGCGTACCTATCTGGCGTGGAAGTCCATCGTGGAGGATGTGCAGAACCGCCGTATGGATTTGGGCACCTACCAGGCCGATCAGGCCAAACGGGCGATGGAGGGGGCGGAAGATGCCCTCAAGCAAATGGTGCGCGAGACTTACCGCTGGTTGATGGTGCCCACCGAGGAGATGCAGCGCGGCAAGCTGGTGTTGCGCTGGGAGGCGGTGAGCTTATCGGCTTCCGCCCCGAATTTGGTGGATGCCATTGAAGCCAAGCTGCGCGAGGAGGAGTGGGTGATTTCTGCCTGGTCGCCCGTGCATTTGAATCGGGTGCTGAACCAGTGGTACTTCAAGGACGGCATGACCGAGGTGTCGGCCCTGAAGGTGTGGCAGGACAGTTGCCAATACCTGTACCTGCCGCGCTTGCTCAATGCCGAGGTGTTTGTGCAGACAGTGACCGCAGGCAGTGCCATGCGCGATGGTTTCGCCTACGCAGCAGCCAAGGACGGCGGGCACTGGCAGGGGTTTGCATTTGGTCGGCCTGCGCTTGTCACGCTGGATGCCGACAGCCTGCTGATTAGCCATGCGGCGGCAGCGGAGCACCACCAGCAGTTGCAGGCCGCACAACGCGCCCAGGCGGCTGCGGTAACAAACGCCTCTGGAAGCGCAGATAGCACCCTAACGGCTGTCACCGGTACGGGACAGATGCGCGGTGGCGTATCTGCTCAGGCGGACAGCCCATCCGTGGTTCCTGATACGCCAGCAGCGCTGCCCCAGCGTTTTTTTGGGACGGTGGAGGTGGAGGCCACCACGGCGACGATGAATTTTTCCACCATCGTGGGCGAGGTCATTCAACACTTTGCCGCGCAAACAGGTACAGAGGTGACGATTACCGTAGAGGTCGAAGCCTATACGCCCCAGGGCTTTGACGCGGGGTTTCAGCGCACAATCAAGGAAAACTGCGCGGTTTTGAAGTTTCGCAACCCTACTTTTGAGTAGCCGAAGAACTCCCCCCTCCCCCCACACACACATCCACATCCCAAGGCCGGGGCTTGAATAAAAAGCCCCCGCCTATGATTGCTAGCCTTATCGGCAAGAGCGACAGCAGCACCTCCGAGCCAGGTCGCGTGAACAGCAACACGCCAAAGGCCAGCACACCAAATGATCGCCCACCCTATCTTGCCCAGGGCTAGGCTTCGGCCTCGCGCAGCGCACGGCAGCACCGAAGACGAGATGATGCGCAGCACCGACTTCCCCCAGCGCGACTGCCATATTGATGAGCATGCCGCCGTCCTCCAATCAGGCCACGAGGTAGAGGAGGAGCTGCAAAAAGGCAATACCGCCATCTGCCATTCCTATGCCACCGCACTGGTGGACTGGTTCCCTGCCCATGCCCAGCATTTGGATTCCGCCGTGGTGCATTGGGTCAGCAAAATCCGCACCGGTGGCAAGCCGGTGGTTATCAAGCGCAATCTGGCGCAGAAAATCAAGGCAGAAGGCGCTTCGGTTTAATGGCTTTGGGTGTTTTCTACAGGGTGGGTGTGGATGCCTCTGACCTGCTCGCCCCAACTGCGCAGCCAGCGGTGTAGCAGTTCGGTATCGGCCACGGTGGCGGTGATGGCGACCCAGTCCCTATCGACATCAGCCACTTTTTGGTTCTTGGACAACGGTGCATCCAAGAGGTGTTGGGCGTAGATTTTTGCCATTTCAAAGCGCAGATGCACCTGCTGGCCACGGCTGATGCCAAACGTGCCTTCGCGGCAATAGGCATCCAAATCAAACCCCTGCGGCCAGGGGAAGCCTTCCAGCAGCATTTGCGCCTGTGTAATGCGCGGCAGCGCCAGAACGCGCTGGTTGTCGTAACCATCAAAGCGGCACACCAGATACAGGCGCACCCCTTGCTGCACCAAGCCCAGTGGCCACACGGTGGCCTGCTTGTCTTGGCGCTGCACGTTGCGGTAGTGCAGTTGTAGCTTGCGTTCCAGGTAGAGCGCCTCGCTAATGGTTTCAAACACCTCTGGGATGATTTGGGGGGGCAGCAGGGGCTGGCCGTCTGGGATGCGCTGCACCTTTTGCAGCCAGCGGCGTTCTACCTGGGCGCTGGCCGTGGCCTCTAGCGTGCGCTGCGCTGAGGAAAACAGCGGAGCCATGCTGGCCAAGGTACGGCTGGGCAGCAGTTGGGAGACTTCGCTCTTGGCCAGTTGCAGCAGCAACGCCTCGCTGGTGGTGAGCTGCGGCATGTTTAGCCCTTCTGCGCCCTCCATCCAGCGGTAGCCATAGGGCCTGCTGCGGGTGTCGCACTCAACGGCAAAGCGGCCACAGATGGCTTCTAAATGCCGCTGCACTGTGCGCACGACCAAGGAATGGCCTGCGTCCAGCAATTGCTGGTGAATCTGGGTGCTGGTGGTGTAGCGCTGGCGCGGAATACGGCGCAGGACTTCCAGAATCATCAGCGCGTTTTCTAGGGCGTGGGTGCGGGGGGTGGCCATTGTTTTTAGCTCTCCATCAAAAGGCTGTGCCTCCAAGGACTTGCCGCCAATTGGGGACAGGGCGCATTTTGGGGGCAAATTCTCTTGCACCAAGGTTTGCAGGCGCTCAATCTGCGCTGTCTTGTTTGCCATTGTGGTGCGTAGGCGCTCCAAATCTGCCGCTAGGTTTTCGGTGAGGCTGTCTTTTAGCTATTCAGCACTAAGCCGCAACCGACTCAGCCAATAAGTTTTCGATTTTTTCCCGCAACGCAGTCATGCCGCCAGAGACGTAATGCCAGTTATCACTCACGCTTTTACCTGTTTCAACGGCAGCATGGCGAATAAAGTCGGTCATAAAGATAATGGGGTTATTGCCTTTGCCTAAATCCGTTAATTGCTTGTTATTCCTCGCGGTTGCTGAGATAAATGAGATTTTGGCAAATTTATATTCATTCTTAATCATGTGCGCCTGGCCGGGTTTTAGACCAACAATTGTGAGCTTTTGGGGCTTGAGCTTTTCCTTTAGCGCAGCGCTGGGCATGGGTTGATAATGTGTGGCGCTGGCATTGTCAGGTTTTCCCCCTGTAGGCGTATGATTATGCTGTTCTTCCTGTCCTAGCGCCTCCACTGCTTCGATGGTTTTTTGAGGCGCTGGGGGAACTGGTGTATCTGCTGGTTTTTTCTGGGGTTTGTTTTCTGCTACTTTCTGCGCGGCAATAGGATTGGGGGGAGCAGCAGGAGCGGGGGAAGTGGCAGGGGTAGAAGGAGGGGTAGGAGCAATAGGGGCGATAGGAGCGATAGGAGCGATAGGGGTGGGAGGGGATGCAGGCGCTATATGTTGTGGAAAGGGCTGCGCCAGCAAGTTGATAGGGATTTGTATAGGCTGAATATGGCTGATGGCACTGAGGATTTTATCGTTCACATCCTTGGTGGCTTCGTGAATAATTTCATTGACTTTATTTTGAATAGCCTCTTGCAAGGTTTTTTCCAAAGACTGCAAAATATATTCTGCAACTGATTTTGATACTTCCTCAAAAGCCTTGCTTTAAATATCTGGGTTGGGCATGGTATATCTCCAATAAGAACGGTGAGGGAAAATGAATAATAGCGCCTAATGCCTAGCATGGCTTCTGCCAGTGATGATAAAGAGAGGCTATGCTGGTGGGGATATAGGTGTGGGCGCGAGGGCGGAGTGAAAATTAGATTATGTGTCAAGCGGTCAAGCCTCGCTTGTTTATATCCCCGTTTTTTCAAGCCTGCACACCATCAGCCCCACAGCATCTATACAAAGCCTAGGCAAAAAAAAGACCGCAACATAAATGTCGCGGTCTTTTGGGAGAAAGCCGGGCGGGGCGGTATGTCGGGCTTATTTACCCCAGCTATCGCGCAACCCAGTAATTTTGTTGAACACCGGCTTGTCTGCGCGGTGGTCGGTGCGGTCGGCAACAAAGTAGCCAAAGCGCTCGAACTGGTATTTGTCGTCCGGCTGGGCGCTGGCCAGGCTGGGTTCGACGTAGGCGGTGACGGTTTTGAGACTGCCGGGGTTGAGCAGCGCCAGAAAATCCTTGCCACCTGCATCGGGCTGGGCATCGGTAAACAGGCGGTCGTACAGGCGCACTTCGGCCTCTACCGCGTCGTGCTGGCTGACCCAGGTGATGGCGGCTTTCACCTTTACGCTGTCTGCGCCGGGGGTGCCGCTTTTGGTGTCGGGTACAACGGTGGCCAGCACTTTGGTGATGTGGCCGTCGGCATCTTTTTCGCAGCCCGTGCATTCAATGACGTAGCCGCCTTTGAGGCGCACCTTGTTGCCGGGGAATAGGCGCTTGTAGCCCTTGGGCGGGGTTTCTTCAAAGTCTTCGCGCTCAATCCACACTTGGCGGCCTAGGCCAAACTGGCGCAGGGGGATATTTTCCCCCTTGGGTAGGGCGGGCAGCTCGCAGGCTTCGATATGCGCGTCGCTGCCAAAGACTTCCGCCCAGTTGGTCAGTTCCAAGGCAACAGGGTCAAGCACCACCATGGCGCGGTGGGCTTGGTGTTCCAAGTCTTCGCGCAGGCATAGTTCTAGCAGGCTGTAGTCAATCCAGGCGTAGTCTTTGGTCACGCCAATGCGTTCGCAAAAGTCGCGGATGGAGGCAGGCGTAAAACCACGGCGGCGCAGCCCCATGATGGTGGGCATACGCGGGTCGTCCCAGCCGCTGACGATGCCGTTATCCACCAGGTGCTTGAGCTTGCGCTTGCTGGTAACAACATAGGTCAGGTTCAGGCGCGAGAACTCGTACTGGCGCGATTGGGGGGTCACAATCAAGCCGCCTTCGCGCAGGTGGTCTAGCAGCCAGTCGTAGAAGGGACGCTGGTCTTCAAACTCTAGCGTGCAGATGCTGTGGGTGATGTGCTCTAGCGCGTCCTCAATCGGGTGGGCGAAGGTGTACATGGGGTAGATACACCATTGGTCGCCCGTGTTGTGGTGGGTGGCGCGGCGGATGCGGTAAATCGCTGGGTCGCGCATATTGATGTTGGGCGCAGCCATGTCGATTTTGGCGCGTAGCACGGCAGCGCCGTCGGCCAGTTTGCCGTCTTTCATGTCGGCAAAACGCTCTAGGTTGTCGGCCACGCTGCGGCTGCGGAAGGGGCTGTCTTTGCCGGGGGTGGTGAAGTCACCACGGTTGGCACGCATGTCTTCGGCGGATTGCTCGTCCACATAGGCCAGCCCCTGCTCAATCAGATAGACGGCAGCGCGGTGCATAAAGTCGAAGTAATCGCTGGCGTAGTACAGGTAGTTATTGCCCTGCGCGTCTTGCCAGTCAAAGCCCAGCCAGCGCACGGCTTCTTTGATGCTATCGACGTATTCCTGCTCTTCTTTTTCCGGGTTGGTGTCGTCAAAGCGCAGGTGGCAGATGCCGTCGTAGTCACGCGCCAGGCCAAAGTTCAGGCAAATGCTTTTGGCGTGGCCTACGTGCAGGTAGCCGTTAGGCTCGGGCGGAAAGCGGGTGCGGATTTTGGCGGTATCCACCTGGCCAGCAGCGTGGTGGGCGGCATCGCCGGGGCTGCCGCCCCAGTGGCGGCCAGCGTGGGTGCCTTCGGCCAGGTGGTTTTCAATAATTTGGCGCAGGAAATTGGTGGGTTTGGTGGGGGCTGTGGGGGCAGACATCGTAAAAATCAGGGAAAAAAAT
This sequence comes from Comamonas sp., assembly GCA_018384835.1. Taxonomy (GTDB): domain Bacteria; phylum Pseudomonadota; class Gammaproteobacteria; order Burkholderiales; family Burkholderiaceae_C; genus Comamonas. The sequence goes on along the minus strand of JAHAYB010000300.1, from coordinate 2,952 downwards.
CGTTGTTGCGTAATTGCAAATTTTTGTTATGCCGACAAAACCATGGTCGGCGTTGCACCACGTCGCGTAGGCCGGGCGATTGTAGTGCTTGCCTCGTCAGCTACGTGGAAAATGCCCATCAACTGGTTCAGCCTTTGAATTTGGGTGTGTAAATCATCAATATCGTCTGAGTTTTCTTTTACCAAATCGGCATTGAGGCGCGTGGTTTCTTCTAACTGCCCTAGGGCAAGGTTGACCTCATGGATTCCCACGCTTTGAGCATTGGTGGAGCTGCGTATTTTTTGAATTAAAACTTCAATTTTTTGCACCTGCCCAACAATGTGCTCAATAGACTCGACGGCGGCGCTGACTTCTTGGTTTTGTTGATTGACCTGCTCGGTATTGGTTTGAATCAAATTACGAATCTCTTGTGCAGAGGCGGCGCTGCGCTGTGCAAGTGTGCGCACCTCGGTAGCCACGACGGCAAAGCCGCGCCCATGCTCGCCGGCACGTGCTGCTTCTACTGCCGCATTCAACGCCAAGATATTGGTTTGAAAGGCAATGGAGTCAATCAGGCCAATAATATCACTCACTTTTTCGGAGTTTTTATGAATATCCAACATGCTATTGGCAATAGTTTGAATTACATTTCCCCCCAAGGTGGCCGCTGAGACGGCTTCACTCACAATATGGGTGGCTTCTTGGCAAGATTGTGCGGTATTTTCAACCGTGCTAGAAATTTCTTGAATAGAGTAGGTAATCTGGTGCAGACTGGCGGAGGAGGTATCCGTGCGGCTAGCTAAACTCATACTCCCTTGGTTGATTTTTTCAGAGGCATAATCTACAGAGGCAGAGGTACTTTTTACCTCTTTGACAATACCTGCAATTTGTTCTAATAAATTATTGAAGCTATTGAGTAGGCGGCCAATTTCGTTATTACCCCCTTCTACCCGTAGGCTAAGGTTGTGCTCATCCGCCACTTGCTTAATAATTCCTTCAGCCAAAGAAAGTGGGGCAACAATGCGGCTAATGAGTTGGTATAATAAAATGGATGAAAGTATAAATAAAATTACGCCAATTGCCAATGCTTTTAAGAAGGTTTCGCGCAACTCCCCTTTAACAATATCAATGGGAATATCCGCTCCAGCAATATAGTTAATACCGCCTGTCGTTTTTCTGGGGATATAAATGGCACGAAAACTTCCCCATTCATCGGTATATTCGTCAAAAACAGGGGTATGGGTTCCGAAGGCACTTAATAATTTTTCACTTGGCTCTTCATAGGTATGCAAAGGGCCATTGAGTTCACCCGATGCCATGCCTTCAGGCTCAGGGGTATCTAAGACGTGGATAATACCATTGTCTTTCTGAATAAAGGTGTAAATATATTTAATTTTAGTAGGCTCCAGCATAGCATACACTTTGCGCTGGTAGGCATCGGATTTTTCTTTGCTAAAAGTGCCATTCTTTGCCGCTTCATAATCTTCATCAGAAAGCAAGAAGGCCGCATTATTGGCCGCAATGGTTAAGGCGGTATCTATTTGCTCCATTAAATCATCTTGGCGCGTTTGTATGCTATACCAAGTATAAGAGCCAATCACTAATATGTTTAAGATAAAAATGGCTGATAAAATACGCCATTTAATACTGCTAAATAAGTTGCTCATAGGGAGTGATTCCTGATATTATCGTTGTCGAGCCTAAAGTGAACTCTGCTGTGAGGGCGGCAGCACCCTTGGGTAGGAAGGTGTATCCATTTTGAAAATACCCATTAATTGATTCAGTGTTTGAATTTGTATATGCAGCTGTTGTATTTGTGTCGAGTTTTCCTTTACAAAATCTAAATTTTGTCGCGTGACTTCATCCAGTTGGTGGATAGCTTGATTCACCTCATGAATACCGATATTTTGATGTTCGGTAGCATGTTGAATACTTTGCATTAAATCGGCAATATGCTGAACTTGGGTGGATATTTTTTGGATAAACTCAACCGCTTGCTCTACTTCGGCATTTTGTTGGTTGACTTGCTCGGTGTTGGTTTGAATCAGTTGACGAATTTCTTGTGCTGATGCTGCACTGCGCTGGGCAAGGGTGCGCACTTCCGTGGCCACTACAGCAAAACCACGGCCATGCTCGCCAGCACGAGCGGCTTCCACAGCAGCGTTGAGTGCCAAAATATTAGTTTGGAAAGCAATGCTATCAATCAGGCCAATAATATCACTGACTTTTTGTGAATTTTGGTGAATATCCGTCATGCTAGAGGCAATGGTTTCAATCATACGACCGCCCTGGGTGGCCGCAGTGACTGCATCATTCGCCATTTGTGTTGCGGATTGGCAAGACTGCGCGGTATTGGTTACCGTGCTGGTAATTTCTTGTATAGAGCTGGCAATTTGATGCAAACTGGCCGAGGAGTGATCCGTGCGACCGGCTAAATCCATGCTACCCCGATTGATTTGCTGAGAGGCATTATCTACCGATACAGAAACTGCTTGCACGCGCTGGAGTATGGTGGATATTTTGCCGATTAGGCTGTTAAAGCTATGGAGTAAGCGCCCAATCTCATCATTACCGCTTTCAACGCGCAAGCTTAGATTGTGCTCGTCTGATACTTTAGCAATCGTTTTTTCAGCCAGGGTAATAGGTGCAACAATATGGCTAATAAAGCGATAAATGACAGCAGAAGAGATAAGAAAGAGAATGAACCCCATCCCAATAGAATAAAAAATGGTTGTGTTTAATTCTTTTTTAATGGTGTCAATCGGGATGTCAGCCCCTGCAATATAGGTGATACCATTTGCTGTTTTTTGTGGTAAATAAATAGAACGAAAATTTCCCCATTCATCTTGGTATTCATCAAATAGGGTGATGCCTTCATTAAAAGCACGTAGTAGCTTATCGCTAGGTTCTTCATAGAGGTCTAATGGGCCATCCATTTCACCAGATTCTAAATCTTCAGGTAGGGGGGTATCT
>JAHAYB010000286.1 GCA_018384835.1 Comamonas sp. | reverse complement strand
CACCTTTGCATGAAGGTGCTGCCCGCTACTACAAGGAAAAAGGCTGGATTAAGTAAATCCCGCCGCCTTGGGTCTTGACGGGTTTGTGTGCTCTGGAGTGTGAATAGAGTTCTCTGGATTTCCGACTTTTCGGGTTAAAGCGCACAAGCCGTTTGGATATGCGGCATGCAGGAGCGTCTAGACGCTTCGGACAACGGTCAACGCCACCGCTGCGCTGACTAGCCGCTCAAGGGGCGAAGCCATCAGGCGCTTCGCTCCTTTTTTTCTTTGGATGTGCTGCGCTGGGCAGCGTCACGCATTGCTGTTTGCTGTTAGGCAGGCATCGGTGTCGTTATTGTCTGCCCCAGTTGCCAGCCAGATGTCAGGAGCAACCGATGACCTCTGAAACCACCAAGGCCCCCGATGCCTTGCAACAACTGGTTGCCGATACCGATACCGGCGGTCGCACCCCCCAAGGGGCTACGCGCTTGCTGCTGTTTGGCGCTGCCCTGGCTTGGGCGTTGTTTCAATACTGGTACGCCTCGCCCCTGCCTTTTGTGCTGGGCTTTGGCATTTTGAATGACACCCAGGCACGTGCGATTCACCTGGGCTTTGCCCTGTTTTTGACCTATTTGGCCTGGCCTGCAAGCAAGCGCTCGCCACGCCAGTATGTGCCTTGGCTCGACTGGCTGCTTGCCTTGGTCGGTGCTTTTGCAGGCGCTTACATCATGCTGTTCTATGCCGAGCTGGCGACCCGCCCCGGTAACCCTTCCACCATGGACTTGGTGGTGGCCTGCACCGGTCTGGTGCTGCTGCTGGAGGCCACACGCCGCGCTGTGGGCTGGCCTATGGCGGTGCTGGCGCTGTTTTTTATCAGCTACACCATGGCCGGGCCTTGGCTGCCGGAGGTGATTGCGCACAAGGGCGCATCGCTCAACCGTATGCTGTCGCACATGTGGCTGACCACTGAGGGGGTGTATGGCATTGCCCTGGGCGTGTCGGCTTCTACCATTTTTGTGTTTGTGCTGTTTGGTGCGCTACTTGACCGCAGCGGCGGCGGCAACTACATGATGCAGGTCAGCTTTGCCGCACTGGGGCATTTGCGCGGTGGGCCTGCCAAGGTGGCAGTGGCCTCGTCGGCGCTCAATGGCATGATTTCTGGCTCCTCGGTGGCTAACGTGGTTTCCACTGGGATTTTCACTATCCCGCTGATGAAGAAGGCAGGTTACGGCCCGGTTAAAGCCGGGGCGATTGAAACCATGTCTTCCGTAGATGGGCAAATCATGCCGCCGGTGATGGGGGCTGCGGCCTTTCTGATGGTGGAATACGTGGGCATTCCCTATTCGGATGTGGTCAAGCATGCCTTTTTGCCGGCCATCCTGTCCTATATCGGCTTGTTCTACATCGTTCACCTGGAAGCCTTGCGCATGGGGATGCAGCCTATTGCCCAACGCGCCTACCGCCATTGGCGCGAGCGTGTAGTGCGCAACCTGTTTGGCGTGCTGGGCACCATCATTGTGGTGGGTGCTTTGTATTACGCCATTGCCGCCATGAAGGCGCTGCTGGGCGCGGCTGCCCCCTGGGCAGTGGGGGCGACGGTGCTAGGGTTGTACTTGGTGGCGCTGTACCAGGCGGCGCAATGCCCCGAGCTGCCGCAAAGCATTGAAGGCGCATCCGTAGATGGACACCTGCGCGACACCTGGCCCACGGTACGCGCTGGGCTGCACTTCATCATGCCGATTGGTATTTTGGTGTGGTGCTTGATGGTGGAGCAAATGTCGCCCGCGCTGTCGGCCTTCTGGGCGGTAACGGCGCTGGCAGTGCTGATGCTTACCCAAGCGCCTTTAACGGCTATGCTGCGCCGCCAGTCCACTGCTGGGCTGTGGGGTGAGGGTGGCCAGGCTGTGGTGGAAGGTTTTCACAACGGCGCACGTAACATGATTGGCATCGGCATTGCCACAGCCACAGCGGGCATTGTCGTCGGCGGCATTACCTTGACCGGGCTGGGGCTGCGCATGACGGAGTTTGTCGAGTTCATCAGCCAGGGCAACGTCATTTTTATGCTGATGTTTGTGGCTGCTACCTGCCTGATTATTGGCTTGGGCGTGCCGACAACTGCCAACTACATTCTGGTGGCCACGCTAATGGCACCAGTGGTGGTGGAGCTGGGGGCGCAGTCCGGCCTGGTGATTCCCTTGATTGCCGTGCATATGTTCGTTTTCTATTACGGCATCATGGCGGACATTACGCCGCCGGTGGGGCTGGCGACTTTTGCTGCCTCGGCCATCTCGGGGGCATCGTCGCTGAAAACGGGGATTCAAGGCTCTATCTACGCTTCGCGCACGCTTATCCTGCCATTTATCTGGATTTTCAACCCCCAGCTTTTGCTGCTGAACTTGGATGGCTGGGGCGAGGCGCTGCGTGTGATTGTGGCCAGTATGGTCGCTATGCTGGTGTTTGCCGCTGTCACTATGGGCTGGTTCCGCGTCAAAAACCGCTGGTGGGAGACTGTGCTGCTCTTTACTGCCGTGGTGTTGCTTTTCAGACCCGACTTGTTCATGAACCGCCTGGCTCCTGAATATGAAGCCGTGCCCGCTGCCCAGGTATTTGAAGTAGCGCGGGATGCCCCCACTGACGGGCGCTTGGTGCTACGCATCGAAGGCATGACCCTGGAAGGCGACGAGCGCAGCAAAACCGTCGCTTTACTGCTAGGCGGCGAGCAAGGCGAAGATGGCCGCAAGCGCATCGCTGATGCGGGCTTACAGCTTATGCCCTTGGGCGAGAGCTTGCAGGTTGGGCTGGTGCGCTTTGGCTCAGGCGCAGCGCGTAGCGGCTTTGAGCAAGGCTGGGATGTGCGTGATGTGCAAGTGCGTACCACTCGCCCATCGGCCCACTGGTTCTATCTGCCTGCTTTGGCCTTGTTGCTGCTGGTGTGGTTTTGGCAGGGGCGGCGTTTGCCAAAAAGCCCTGTCAATACACCCGTCCCCCTTTAAGCATGGCGTGCTGGCGGCGTTGCAGTGGGC
>JAHAYB010000280.1 GCA_018384835.1 Comamonas sp. | reverse complement strand
GCAGACTTGCCCTTGACCTCGTTGCCATAAGGAAGGCCTTCGTACTCGCCGCGCCACTGCGAGATTTTTGCATCAATATCCCGCTTCTGGTGCTCAGCTGCTTTCAGGTCTTCTTTAAGGGCAGCTAATATGGCGGCAGGGTTCAGTTTAATGGGTTGTTCCATGGAATACCTTACGCAGTAGATTGATTATCTGTTCACAGACACGAGGAATACACCAGTGATTGTACTGCAGTAGAACCAGAACGAGAAGAAGAATGGAGGTAAGAAGTACGCTCCAGCTGCCCGCAATACGGAAGCTTGGGACTACCGCGGCTGCTAGCGACAGATTCCCTAAGACTGCTAGAGAAAAAGATACCACTCGATATCGTAATGCTTTTTCCTTGGGGAGATAAATCAAGTAACTCATCAATCCCAACCCAAGTATGCCCTGCAAGGCAATGAAAAGAGTACCTGTCATGTTATCTACCTCTCAACCGAGATATGATATCAACAATCCAGTGCACAGGTGCGGGTAGTTCTTTTCTGCCTTGCTCTAGGTCAACGAACACTTGCAACATAAGTACAACGGCGAAAGCACTACCCATTACTGCTATCAATCCTCCCCATCCACCGGCGGAAAAAGGCACAGCAATAAAGTAGCCTACAAACCACCCTATGATCAAGAGTAAAAGCTTACGGAAACCTCTTTGGTTTTGGCTCACAAGCATAAAGAACAAAGAGCCTATAGAAGCCCCTACGGCTACGTCAGGCACAAGTGCGGCCATCAAGGCACCACCTGCCAGTATAAACCAATCACTCATTGCCAGACCTTCTTAGCAGACTACCAATGTGTATTATACAGGTTTGCTTAAGCCTAAGCACCTACCAAAATTCTTGCGACTGTTGCTTGCGGTTATCGTGTACTTCCAGAACACGACGAGCCCGGGCAATGTCGTAGCCGTATGATTCCTTTATATGGTTTGCTAGGAAAAAGAAGATTTTATTGATCACATCTCCTACATACTTCCATGCGCTGTTGCTGTCCAAGTATCCTTTTCGTTAAGCACGCCCTGAGACAGTTTCATCAGGATCACCAAATAACAGGAATGTGTTACAGATTTGGCTCAGTGTTGTGGCCATATTAAGTAGAGCTTCTTTTACCATACAACTCAGTCTCCAAGTGTGTGTACCAAAGAAAAACCAACAGGCAAGACATCTACGCCTTACCTGTTGGTCAACGATTGTTACAGCTTAGCTGCCTCCGCAAACAGGAAGTCTACAGCATCTTCTTCTAGCTCCAGTAGAGACGAAAGCATATGGAGGCTTTTTTTTTTGTTTTAAGGCTTAGTCTTGACAGAAAGTTTCGTTAAGGTACGTCACCAAATCTGCAAGTGTTCCTGGATTGTAAGTATTTGGGTTAGGAAGACCTAAAGCTCTTGCACACCACTCAGAACAAAAGTCTGCATTACCATCATCTACATTCCTGTTAAGAATTTGAGATGTTAGTAAACTAAAGAATGCATACTTGTTGTCCTTGGTTTCTGAATAGTGCTTCAAGATGGATTCCTTAGAAGCCCAAGGTATAGGGATAAACTTCCAATGAGAAGGATTCCACTCAATGTATTTAGCCCTAACACCTCTGTCTTGAATTGAAGATGAATAAGCTAACCCATCTACAACAAGTTCACAATGACTTTCTTGTCTTCCAGTCCATTTGCGAACAGCCCAATTCCCAATCTTACCTTGCCCTACGTATAGGGCAAGTTCTACACGGCTCCCCATCTATTACCCTTCTAAGTAATAATGAGCTTCTAGGCGACTCACCCAGTCAGCCTTGATCTCTGGCGTTAGCAGCGGGGTTGTAGCAGCTTGGATTTGCTGGGCGGCAAGCTCAAAGGACAGCGTACCCATCAGCGAGTTAGCCGCAACGACAGCAGGGTCATCCAACAGAGACGTAAGGTCTGGCACAGTCCACACTTCGCTGCGCACCCGGCTCATGTTGTCAGCCGCCATGTAAGCCAGCAGTTCGTCTTTGACGGCTGCGCGTTTTGTGTAGCGGGACTGGTCTTTTTCAAACTGAGTTTGTGGACCACGCGCTCGCATCTCATCCTCGCGCACCGTCTCCCAGTCGGCTTGCAAGTACACCCCAAGCACGCCATCTACCTGGACATTGCTGTCATCGGGGCATGTTCCGAAGAACTCTGGCACGTCGGTTGGGTAGCGGCTCTCACGCGCCCAGGTAAATTCAAGCCCTGCCACGGGCGGAAATGCTGGGCCATTTTGCGCCGGTTCGCTGGCGATGCTGATGCCGGTGATTGAATCGACGTATGTAAATTTGATGTATTGCATTTCAGTTGCCCTCTACGTGTTTTTTAATAGTGTCAAGCGTTACCCCAGGGAGGCCTGTGTAGTCTGCATACACAACGCCACAGTCCTGACATTCAACCATGTGATTGACCAGTGGGTCTGAGCCATGATTTCCTCGCCGAATCAAAACCTCCGAATGCCGAATAGGGCCGCCACAATATTTACATTCTGGCATCGCTGCTTTGATATATTCGCTCGAATACTGGGCAAGCCATGTAAGCCACTCACTGGCGTCCAAACCTGTGGACATAAACTGCAAATAGGCAGAATCCCTCTCCGACTCTGGGAGCTGGATAGAGCTAGGCTTGGCACGAAAATTTCGGTCGTGTGTGAATTTGATGTGTTTCATAGTGGGAACGTCGAGTTATTGACCTTGTCAGGTACTGTAGCAGCATAACCTGCCTCGTACAGGTATGCAACCAACTTACCCTGTAATTTCCATGAATTTGCATGGCCAAAGATTGCGAAATAGCTGTGTGCAGTCTGACGAACAGTCTCATCGTCGGCACGACTTCTGCACAACCCCTTAATTTTCCGCATACCATTTCGCACGGTTGACCTCCGAAGATACCTGCTGTTCGGGCGAATAATGTAACCTAGCGCGTCAAAACCGTACTCAATCTTGTTTATGCTGGTCTTATTTGGGTGTAGCTTCAAAAGTAAAGCAGACTGCATTAGTGCGTCTATCTTCGCAGGGGTAGTTGCAAGGTGTTTTGCATCCGCACTGAATACAGTAATGTCATCAACGTACCTTACGTAGTGTGTAAGTTTCAATTCGTGTTTCGCGTACTGGTCAACAACATTCATCACGATGTTGGCGGCAAACTGGCTGTTCAAACTGCCGATGGGCAGGCCGGTGTGCGCTGGCGCGTGAAACAAACTCTTATGCTTTGGCACCTTGCGCATCGTCTCGGGGCGACCTACTATGACCGCATCAGGCACTGGGTCACGGTGCAGGACGGTTCTCGCCAAATTCCACCACCAAGGTTCCGGTATATATGGCTCCATCAGGTTTTCAAGAACAAGTCTGTTGATGCTGACAAAGAAATTAGCAACGTCCATTTTCAGGACAAATCCAGGAATCTGATGATTTTTCGTTACGCTTCGTGAAAAATGTTCCATCCTTGCGACGGCCTTGTGAGTACCTTTGCCAGGGATACAGGCGTAGCTGTCAAAAATGAAGCGCCGGTGGAACCTGTCGGCAATATGGTTGTAGAGCAGGTGATGCACGATGCGGTCGCGAAAGTCTGCGGCCCAGACTTCGCGCACCTTGGGGTGCTCCACCACAAACACCGTGCAGCGTCCTGGGCGGTACTGTCCGGACAACAGTTCGTAGTATAAGTCCATCAAGTTTCGCTCCAGATTCTCCTCAAACTTGAGAGCGCTAGAGCTGTTGCGCTTAGTTACGCGGCAGTCATAGTAAGCTTGAAAAAGGGCTGAGACCGTCACCGTGTCGTTTACATGGTCAAGCATATTGCCGTGCTCCCGGTCGCCGTACGGCACGAACGCGGTTCGCATTAGTCTTGTCGTTGTTGTTCTGGTTGCCAGGATTGGACGAGTACCAATTCTGGTTCCACGCGTTTGTAGCGCTTGTCTGTCCACTCACACGACGTAAAGCAGAGTTCTCCGCTAAACGACTGGCCTGGTAGCCTTTTCGTTGGCAATCGCCAACGGGGACAGACCCGATCAGATGGTCTCTCGAAATCACCGTAGTCATTTCGACTCTGCCAACAAGGGTGAGGACTTGATCCAGCCTTGGGCCTGTCGCCCAAGGCTATCCGTCACGGTGACAATCTCAGCAAACTGTTTTACGGTTAAAAGCCGTAAATCCTTAGAAAGGCGCAGAATCAATTCTACCACCTGTAGGCGCTCAAGAAACGAAGTTATGTGAGCAACACGCTCCACGCTTCGGCTACTGTTGGCTTTGTAAACAAAAACCACGAGATCAACTACTTCTGCCCGTAGTTTTTCGCCAAGGCTGTATTTGTAATTTTTTGAGAATCCCGAAGTCACGAGTGTGATTTTTGACAGCAGGTCGTAAGTAAGCTTGTAAATTGGCAGGTGCTGGTATTGGGCCATAATTTTTTCCGACACCCGCGCACGAAGCGCGGGTGTAAAGGGTTGAAGGGTTAAATGATTGATCGCCGCACGGCACGAACGCGGTACGCACTAGACTTGCCGACGTTGTGCTGGGGACCAGGATTGGACGAGTACCAATACTGGCACCACGCGTATGTAGCGCTGTATTCGCTGCTGCTCCAGTAGTACGGGGAGCCGAACTCGTATGCCTCCGCGCCGCCTGTGCGAAATGCCGTAGCTGCCGTCTGTCCTGGCACGTCAGCGGTATAGGCCGCGCCGGTCGGGCTGCTGTTGTTGTTGGTGCCGTGTCTGTTGTCGGTGTCACCATAACTGCCGTTATTGGCGTAGTTGAGGTCCGCCGCTGCGGGGCGGTTGGCGGTCACGTGGTTGGCCGTAGTGGTCGGCTTTAAGTTGCGCCAGCACAGCTCCAGCTCGTCACGCGCCGGTATGTACCAGTCTGTGCGTCCGCCGATATTGAGGTTACGCGCCCAGTGGGCCGCCGGGTACACAGTGCTGGTGTCGGCGTCGCGCATGGCCTGGGTGGCAGCACAGCCCTCGGTCAGGGTCCGGCAAGCAGTTGGCAGCCGCGTGTTGGCATTTTTGAGTACGATGCCCGCGTGTT
>JAHAYB010000400.1 GCA_018384835.1 Comamonas sp. | reverse complement strand
TCTGGCGCTACCGCCTGTATGCCGCCAATTTGTTGGGCAATGGCGGTGGCATCCGAAACTTTGAACGAGGGCGCAGGCGCAGCCCCCGGCCCCATGCGCTGTCCAGAGCGCACTTGCAGCAAATTCGTGCCCAAGCCCGCAATCTGGTTTTGCACCGCCTGGGTAGCGCCATTGCCCAAAGTGACCATGGTGATGACCGCGCTTACGCCAATCACCACGCCCAAAATGGTCAAAAACGAGCGCAATAAATTGCGCTGGATAGAGCGCAGCGCCAGCCAAATCGTATTCCACAGCATGGCTTATGCCTCCTCCTGGGTGCTGTGCTGGGCGCGTTGGGAGCGCAGCGGCAGCGGGTCGTTGGGCTTATCGCTGTCTAGCCGCCCATCCACAAAGCGCACAATGCGCTTGGCGTAAGCGGCCATTTCTGGCTCGTGCGTGACCATCAGGACGGTAATGCCCTGCTCGTGGTTGAGCTGCCAGAGCAGTTGCATGATTTCCTGGCTGCGCTGGCTGTCGAGGTTGCCGGTTGGCTCGTCAGCCAGCAGCACTACGGGCTTGGTGACAATCGCCCGCGCAATGGCGACGCGCTGCTGCTGGCCGCCCGAGAGTTCCGCCGGGGTGTGGTGCTCCCAGCCTTTAAGGCCGACGGCATCCAGCGCCTGGCGGGCAGCGGCGGCGCGGGTGTCTGCGCCCTCACCCCGGTAGAGCAGGGGCAGCTCCACGTTTTCCTGGGCGCTGGTACGCGCCAGCAGGTGAAAGCCTTGGAAGACAAAACCAAAAAAACGCTTGCGCAGGCGGGCACGGTCGTCCCTATCGAGGCCATGCACGGGCACGCCTTGGAAAAGGTATTGGCCAGTGGTGGGGCGGTCCAGGCAGCCCAAGGTGTTCATGGCGGTGGATTTGCCCGAGCCGCTTGGCCCCATGATGGCAACAAAATCGCCCTGGGCAATGTCCAAGTCCACGCCTTTTAAGGCTTGAAAGGCCAGCGCCCCCTGGCCGTAGGTTTTGGTGATACTGCGCAGGCGTATCAGCGGCGGCTGTTGCTCACTCATGCGCCGGCTCCAGCAGCGCTGCGCTGGTCGGTGATGAGCAGGTCGCCTTCTTTCAGGGCATCGCCGCGCACTTCAATTTCGGTCGTGCGGCCATCGCTGAGGCCGGTTTTAACGCGCACCATTTCGGGCTGGCCTTCGCCTTCTTTTTGCCCAGGCTCTTGGCGCAGCACCCACAGGCTGCGTAGCTGACCGGGAGTGGCGCTTTCACCACCGGGGCGGGCACCGCCAGAGCGCTGGCGCATGGGGCGGGGCATCATCTGCCCCACCAGGCCGCCGCTGCCACTGGGCTTGGCCGCTGGAGTGGAGGCGCTGCTATCCACCGGGGTAAATCGCAGGGCAGCGTTGGGAACCAGCAGCACCTGGTTGCGCTCAGTGGCGCGGATGGTGGCCGAGGCCGTCATGCCGGGGCGCAGGCTGAGGTCTTTGTTATCCACGGCCAAACGCGCCACGTAAGTCACCACGTTGTCGGTTTTGGTGGAGCCGTAATCCACCCGCGTAATTTCTGCCGGGTAGTTCCGTGCTGGGTAGGCGCTAACGGTAAAGCTGGCCTTCTGCCCCTGCTGCACGCTGCCGACATCGGCTTCATCCACAGCCACTTCCAGGCGCAGTTGCGTTAAATCTTCTGCCACGGTGAACAGGGTGACGGCTTGCAGCGAGGCGGCCACGGCATTACCGGGGTCCACAGCGCGGGTCAGTATCACGCCGTCAATGGGCGATTTGATGGCGGCTTTGGACAGGTCGGTTTCCGTCGTGACCAGCGAGGCTTTGGCATCTTGCACGCTGGCCTTGCTGGCGGCAACATCGGCCTGCGCCCGCTCTAAAGCGGCTTTGCCGTTGTCCAGCTCTGCCGCTGAGGGTAGCTTGCCGCCTGAGATGCGCTTGACCTCTTCCAGGCGCTGCATTTGCGCCTGGGCTTCGCGCAGCGAGGCTTGCGATTGCGCCAGCCGTGCCTGCGCCGAAGCTAGCGTGGCTTGCGAGCGCCCTAGCTGGGCGTTGAGCTTGTCGGTATCCAGCTCTACCAGTACCTGGCCTTTTTTGACTTGGTCGTTCACATCCACCAGCACACGGCGCACTGTGCCCGATAGCTCAGAGCCGACGTTGACGGTGCGCGTCGGTTGCAGCGTACCGTTGGCCTGCACCGTTAGTGCCAAATCGCCGCGTTTGAGAGGTTCGGTCACATATACGGCTTTGCCTTTGGCGGTGTTTTGGCTTTGCCACCAGCTATAGCCGCCCGCCCCTACGGCCAGCGCGACGACACCCAGCCACAAGGTGGGGCTGTGCCACCAGCGGCGGCGCTCGGCGTGGCCTAGCAGGTCTTCAATGTTTTTGGTTTCGGTTTTGCTGTTCATGGTGCTGCTTCGTTATTCGTTTATTCGTTGTTATGGCTGCTGTTGGCGTTATCTGCGCTGCCGGTACTGCCGGTACTTTCGGTGCTGCCCAGCTCATCGGTATCGGGCGACCAGCCGCCACCCATGGCTTTGAATAGGCGCACCACATCCTGGCTGATAGTGGCCTTGGCACTGGCCAAGGTGTCTTGGCTGGAGAGCAGGCTGCGCTGGCTCTCTACCAGGGTGCGAAAGTCCACCAGCCCGCTTTCGTAACGGTGCTGCGCTAACAACAGGGTTTGCTCGGATGCTTGGCTAGCCACCTCCAGATGCACTAGGCGCTCTTGGTCGCCCAGCCATTGCACCAGGCCGTCTTCCACCTCTTGCAGGGCAGAGAGCACAGTAGCGCGGTAGGACTGGCGGGCTTGCTCTACAGCGGCTTGCTGGGCGGCAATTTGGGCGCGGTTGGCTCCGCCATCAAACAGGGGGGCGGCCAAAGCAGCGCCAATGCTTTTTGCCAAGGAAGCGCCATTGGTCAGCGCCCCCAGGGTGGCGGCGCTCCAGGTCAGGCTGCCAGATAGGCGCAGCGTGGGCAGGTTCGCCCGCTCTTGCGCGGCCAGGTTCGCCCAGGCGGCTTGCACGCGGTGCTGCTGTGCCAGCACATCGGGGCGCTGGCGCAGGGTGTCGGCAGGCAGTGCCAAGGTGATACCTTGGGGTGCTTGCGGCAGGGCGCTAGCCTCATCAATACCGGCCATCGTCCAGTTTTGCGGCACATGGCCGGTCAATACGGCCAAGGCGTTGCGGCTTTGCGCTAGCGTGGTTTGCAGGGCGGGGATTTGCGCTGCGGTTTGCGCGACGCTTTGGCGGGCTTGCTCTAGGTCTAGGCTAGCAGCCAAGCCGGCTTGCACGCGCCAGTCGGTCAGTTGCAGGGTTTCTTGTTGCAGGGCGAGGTTTTCCTGGGCAATGCGCAGGCGCTCTTGCGTCAGGCGCAGTTGGATATATTGCAGCGCCACCTCAGCGGCCAGGCTGACTTGCGCGGTGTGTAGGCTGGCTTGGCTGGCGGCCAGGTTTTGGGCGCTGGCCTCTATCGCCAGGCTGCGCTTGCCCCACCAATCGACTTCCCAACTGGCATCCAGGCCAGCGCCGTAGCTGCTGCGGGCATCGTCATGGCCTTGCTGGCTGCGTCTGGCGCTGGCACTTGCGCCCACGCTGGGCAAAGCATTGGCCTGCTGCAATTGCCACTGGGCGCGTGACTGCTCCAGCGCTGCGCGGGCGCTGGCAATGCTGGTGTTGGCCGCCAGGGATTGCTCCACCAGCGCGGTTAGCGTGGGGTCGCCCCAGGCTTGCCACCACTGCGCTAAATCAAAGGCGGGGGAAGGGGCGCTGTCAGCATTGTTGGGCTGCCTATCCCAAGCGCTCCAAGCGCTGGGCAGGTCAAGAGCGGGTAACGCATCTGTGCCCGCTGTGCTGCCCAAGGTGTGGCAGGCCGATAGCGAGCCGAGTGCCACAATCAATAACGCCGCCCTGGGCAAGCGGCGCAAAAAAGGTGAAGAAGAAAATTGCATAGCGCTGGCTATTGTGCCGTTAGCAGGTAACTGCCCCGCCCAAGGCTTGTGAAGTTGGGGTAAAGACAGCCGCCTACCGCCTACTACCTCCCTGGGCTGCGCTGGCGTAGCACTAGGCTGGGCAGGGCTTAGGCGGCTTGGTGCAAATTGGGCAGGCGGCAGCGGCGGCGCACGGCCTCGGGCAGGGCGCTGGCAGCGGCTTCATCCACATAGACCCGTATATCAGAATGGGTTTTTAATACCGAGGCGGGCATTGCAATATCGGGGGGGGAGGCATAAAGCTGCGCCACCACCTCGGCTTTATGCGCACCGGTAATTACCAAGGCAATGGTTTTGGCTTCCAAAATATCGGCCATGCCCATGGTAATGGCGTGGCTGGGTATTTCTTCGGGTTGGTCAAAAAATCGGCCATTATCTTGGCGCGTGCGCTCTGTTAAGGCAACCACATGGGTGCGGCTATCCCAGGGGGTTCCTGGCTCATTAAAGCCAATATGGCCATTGCTGCCAATACCCAGCAATTGAAAATCTAAGCCACCTAATTTTTGAATATGGGCTGAGTAATGGGCGCATTCTTGCGCTAATTCTAATTGCGGAATGCTGCCATCCGGTAAATGGCATTGTTGCGGGGGCAAGCCCATTTGCTCTAAAGCACTAAACAAATGCTGGCGCATGTAGTAGTGGTAGCTTTGCGGGTGCTGGGCGGTAAGGCCGATATATTCATCTAAATTAAAAGTGGTAATACCCGTAATATCTACCCCTTGCGCTTTAATGGCGGTGAGCCAAGCGGCATAAACTGGCTCCATGGTGCTGCCAGTGGCCAAGCCCAAAATGGCCTGGGGTTTGCGCTGTATCAAGGCCAGCAAGGCGTGGCTGAGGTCTTGGGCAATGGCGCTGGGGGTGGGGTAAATGCAAAACATAGATGGGCAAATGGATAAAGAGCCGGAGTAAGCCGCACATTGTATTTGTGCCCACCCCAGGGCAGCAAGCGAGCTGTTGCCCCTTGTCTTAAAATAGCGGCTGTTAGTTTTCAAGCGGGGCGCATAGCGCCCCCTATTTTTTTAAGCTCTATTTGTTATGAACGCACCCCTTGCCCCCCAGGCTGTGCTGGCTGCTGGCGATGTTTCAGCGCCCGTCCGTTTGCGCGAAATTCCGTACAACTACACCTCGTTTTCCGATAAGGAAATTGTGCTGCGCCTGCTGGGCGAACGTGCCTGGCAGGTGCTGGAGCTGCTGCGCAGTGAGCGGCGCACCGGGCGCTCGGCACGCATGTTGTACGAGGTGCTGGGCGATATTTGGGTGGTGCAGCGCAACCCCTATTTGCAGGATGATTTGCTGCTTAGCCCCAAACGCCGTGGCCAACTGGTGCAAGCCTTGGAGCACCGCCTGGCCGAGGTGCAAAAGCGCCGCCTGCCCCAAGAAGATGCCCAGCGCGACGGCTGGGTGGGCGAGCTGGTAGAAGCCGCCAGCCGCGCCGTGCAGGAGTTTGCCCACACCCTGGCCGTCGCCAGCCAGTTGCGCGACAAGGTGCGCCAGGTGCTGGGGCGCTTAACGCACAAGGACAACATCAAGTTTGACGGCATGTCCCGCGTCAGCCACGTGACCGACGCGACCGATTGGCGCGTGGAATACCCCTTTGTCGTCCTCACCCCTGATACTGAGGCTGAAATGGCCGCCCTGGTGCAAGGCTGCATCACCCTGGGGCTGACCATCATCCCCCGTGGCGGCGGCACGGGCTACACCGGCGGGGCGATTCCGCTGACCTGGCGCAGCGTGGTCATCAACACCGAAAAACTCGATGCCATTACCGCTGTAGAAATGGTGGCGCTGCCCGGCCTGGCAGACCCCGTGCCCACGGTGTGGACGGAAGCCGGTGTAGTTACCCAGCGTGTGGCCGAGACCGCAGAGGGCGCGGGTTTTGTGTTTGCGGTGGACCCCACCTCGATTGAGGCCAGTTGCATTGGCGGCAATATCGCCATGAACGCGGGCGGTAAAAAAGCCGTGCTGTGGGGCACGGCACTGGACAACCTAGCCAGTTGGCGCATGGTTACGCCCGAAGGGCAGTGGCTGGAGGTGGTGCGCATCAACCACAACCTGGGCAAGATTCACGATGCCGAGCTAGCCAGCTTTGAGCTGCATTACTTCCAGGCCGATGGCACAACGCCGATTCGCACCGAGCGGCTAGACATTCCCGGCCACAAATTCCGCAAAGCCGGGCTGGGCAAGGACGTGACGGATAAATTCCTCAGCGGCCTGCCCGGTGTGCAGAAAGAGGGCACGGACGGCCTGATTACCAGCGCCCGCTGGATTGTTCACCGCATGCCCAGCCACACGCGCACGGTGTGCTTGGAGTTTTTTGGCAGCGCCAAGCTGGCCGTGCCCAGCATTGTGGAAATCAAAGAACTGATGTTCCGCGAACAACGCCAAAGCGGCGTGCTGCTGGCCGGGCTGGAGCATCTGGACGACCGCTATCTGAAAGCCGTGGGCTATGCCACCAAGAGCCAAAAAGGCGGCGGCCAGTTGCCCAAAATGGTGTTGATTGGCGACATCGTGGGCGACAACCCCGACGAGGTTGCCCGCGTCACCAGCGAAGTGGTGCGCCTAGCCAACTCGCGCAGTGGCGAGGGTTTTATCGCCGTCAGTAGCGAGGCGCGTAAAAAATTCTGGCTAGACCGCAAGCGCACGGCAGCCATCTCCAAGCACACCAACGCCTTCAAAATCAATGAAGACGTGGTGATTCCGCTAGAGCGCATGGCTGAATACACCGACGGCATTGAGCGCATCAATATCGAGCTATCGCTGCGCAACAAAATCGCCCTGTGCGATGCGCTGTTAGCACTGTTTGCCCAAGACCCTGCCAGCCTGCCCCTGGTGCGCACGGCAGATGCCAAAGACATCTCCAGCGCCGAGCTGCTGGGCGAGCGTGTGCCCCAGGCACAAGCCCTGCTGGCCGAGGTGCGCGCCCAATGGCAAAGCTGGCTGGATGGGGTGGATACCCTGTTCCCTGAGCTGCAAGAACATAAGCTACGCGCCAGTTGGAAAACCCAGCTCAAAGCCCCGCTAGCGCAGATTTTCAACGGCCAAGCCTTCCAGAACGTGCTGGCTGAGGTCAACCGCACCCACCAGCGCGTGCTCAAAGGCCGGGTATGGGTGGCGCTGCACATGCACGCCGGTGATGGCAATGTGCATACCAACATCCCCGTCAACAGCGACGACTACGCCATGCTGCAAACCGCGCATGAGGCAGTGGCGCGCATCATGCAACTGGCGCGTAGCTTGGACGGGGTGATTTCCGGCGAGCACGGCATTGGCATTACCAAGCTGGAGTTCTTGAGTGATGAAGAACTCGCCCCCTTTGCTGATTACAAGCGCCGCATTGACCCACATGGGCGCTTTAACTGGGGCAAGCTGCTGCGCGATAAAGACCTGCTAGAGCAGGCCGAGCAAAGCCTAGGCGCTGGGCTGGAGCAAGGCCAGCCCGGCAGGCAACTGCGCCGCTCATTGCGCTACGCCGACCTGACCAATGCCTACACCCCCAGCTTTGGGCTGATGGGCTATGAATCCCTCATCATGCGCCAGTCCGACATTGGTGCGATTGCCGAATCAGTCAAAGACTGCCTGCGCTGCGGCAAGTGCAAGCCGGTGTGCAATACCCATATTCCGGGGGCAAACCTGCTCTACAGCCCGCGTAACAAAATTCTGGCGACCTCGCTGCTGGTGGAAGCCTTTTTGTACGAAGAGCAAACGCGCCGAGGCATTTCCAGCCACCACTGGCAAGAGTTTGAAGACGTGGCCGAGCATTGCACCCTGTGCCACAAATGCTTCACCCCCTGCCCGGTGAATATCGACTTTGGCGATGTCACCATGGCCATGCGCAATCTGCTGCGCAAAATGGACAAAAAAAGCTTCAACCCCGGCAGCAAGCTGGCGATGTCGCTACTCAACACCACCGAGCCTAAAACCATCAAACTGCTGCGCAGCGGCGTAGTGGGCGTGGGCTATAAAGCGCAGCGCCTGGCGGTGGATGTGCTCAAGCCCCTAGCCAAAGCGCAATTGCAGCGCCCACCGGCCAGCGTGGGCAAAGCGCCCATCAAAGAGCAGGTGATTCACTTTGTCAACAAGAAGCTGCCCGGCGGCCTGCCCAGCAAAACCGCCCGCGCCCTGCTGGATATGGAGGATAAGAACTACATCCCCATCATCCGCAACCCGCAGACCACTACGGCAGAGACGGAGTCGGTGTTCTACTTCCCGGGCTGTGGCTCAGAGCGCCTGTTTAGCCAAGTCGGCCTAGCCACCCAGGCCATGCTGTGGCACGCCGGGGTGCAAACCGTGATGCCGCCTGGCTATATGTGCTGCGGCTACCCCCAGCGCGGCAGCGGGCAAGACGA
>JAHAYB010000397.1 GCA_018384835.1 Comamonas sp. | reverse complement strand
TGGCGCGCGCCCTCGCGGTCGCGTTGCAAGAGGTGAAACGCCATGCGCTGCGCCGTTTTTACGCCCACGCCGGGCAGGCAGCGCAGGGCGGTCATCAAAGGTTCCAGCGGCTGGGCTTCAGGCATAGCGGTAAATACGACGGCAATTGCGCCAAGCTTAGAAGGGGAACTTCATGCCACCGGGCAGGCCGGGCATACCGGCGGTGATTTTGCCCATCTTCTCGCTGCTGGCCTCTTCGGCTTTGCGCACGGCGGCGTTGAAGGCGGCGGCAACCAAGTCTTCAAGCATGTCTTTATCGTCTTCCAGCAAGCTGGGGTCGATGGTGATGCGCTTGACATCGTGCTTGCAAGTCATCACGACTTTGACCAGGCCAGCGCCAGATTCGCCCTCTACTTCGATATTGGCCAGTTCGTCCTGGGCTTTTTTCAGGTTGTCTTGCATGGCCTGGGCTTGTTTCATCAGACCGGCGAGTTGTCCTTTGTTGAACATGGGGAGTTTCCTTTTTCAGTGACTAAAACGTAAAACGGGTGAACGCGCAAGCGGACGGGAATCTATGCGCAAGGCGGGCAATACTGCCACAAAATGATTTGCGCAGAAGCTATCCCTATAGCGCCCGAACGCTGCCAGGGACGATGCTGGCTCCAAACTGCGCCACCAGCGCCTGCACTTGCGGGTCGTTGGCAACCAGTTGTTCGGCTTGGCGCTGGCGCTGCTCGGCCTGGGCTTGCAGGCGCTGGGCGGGGGTGTCTTGCACTGCGCCGGGCTGCACTTGCAAGGCGGGGCACTGGCAATGCGCGGCCAGAGCTTGCGCCAGGCGCTGCACGGTTTGCTCCTGCTGCAAAGAGCTACGCTGCACTTGGATATGCCAAGCGCTATCGCTGCGCTGCACCAACTGGCTTTGCAGCGCCAGCTCCCGCGCTAGGGCGGTGATGGCTTCGGCCTGCAAGAGTTGCTGCACGCAGGCAAACCAGAAGTCTGCCAAGCCGTTATCCCCAGGGCTGGGGGGGGGCTCAGACTCAGGCGAGGCAGGTGCTGCTGATGGTGATGTTGCTGGTAATTCTGGCTCTGGTGGCTTGGGTACTGGGGCAACCTCTTTCGGCGGCTGTACGGCAACAGCCGCTTCCAGTACGGCTGGCTCGAACTGGGCTTCTGGGGGAATGTCTAGCCAAGGGGGCGGCTCTTCATCAGCGGTAGCGGTATGGCTAAAGCTGGCATTGGGGTTGGCACTGGGCGCTTGCGTTGGGGCTGCCGGTGCAGTGGGCGGCGGCGGTGGTGCTAGAGGCGCTACAGACTCTGGCGGCGCAGCAATTGCTGTGGGTGCTGGCTCAGGGATAGGGGTAGGGGCAGGCACAACTGCAATCGCAACCGGCGCAGCCATCGCAGGCGCAGCTTCAATAGGTGGCAGAATTTTTTTTTCAGCTAAGGCCGCTGGGGCTTTAAATGCCAAGGGGCGTAGCAGCACCATAGTCAGGGCGGCGTATTCATCAGGCGCTAGCCCCAGCTCCTGCTGACCATGCAGGGCAATGCTGTAGCACAACTGGGTTTCCTCGGCGGGCATTTGGCTGGCTAGGGCTTGCAATTGGGCGGCATCGGGGTCGGCGCTGTCTTGGGCGGTGGCCATATCGGGCACGGCTTGCAATACGGCCATGCGCTGCAAAACGGCACACAGCTCTTGCAGTGCCCCGGTGGCAGATATGCCGTGCTGGCGCAGCTCATCGACAGTTTCTACCAGCACCCGGCCATTGCCTTGCGCTAAGGCAGTCACCAAAGCAAAGACATGGCTGCGGCTGACTGCGCCTAGCATTTGGCGCACTGCCTGCTCTTGCAACTGGCCGCTGCCAAAGGCAATGGCTTGGTCGGTGAGGCTGAGGGCATCGCGCATAGAGCCGCGTGCGCCCTGTGCCAGTAGGCGCAGCGCCTGCTCTTCAAAGCTGACGTTTTCTTGCTGGAGCACGGTTTTCAGGTGTTCCAGCACCGTCTCTGGAGCCATAGGGCGCAGATTGAATTGCAAGCAACGCGAAAGCACGGTGACGGGTACTTTCTGCGGGTCGGTGGTAGCCAGTACAAATTTGAGGTATTCCGGCGGCTCTTCCAGCGTTTTGAGCATGGCGTTAAAGGCGGTGTTGGTCAGCATGTGTACTTCGTCAATCATGAAGACCTTAAAGCGCCCCTGCACCGGCTTATAGACGGCTTGCTCCAGCAGGCTTTGCACCTCATCTACGCCACGGTTGGAGGCTGCGTCCAGCTCGATGTAATCGGGAAAACGCCCGCTATCAATTTCTGTGCAGGCCGGGCATTGGCCGCAGGGCGTGGCGGTAATGCCGCCTTGGCCGTCCACACCCGTGCAGTTGAGCGATTTGGCCAAAATGCGCGACACCGTGGTCTTGCCCACCCCCCGCGTACCGGTGAACAAATACGCATGGTGCAGGCGCTGCTGGGTCAAGGCGTTGCCCAGGGCTTGCACCACGTGCGCCTGACCCACCATTTCGGAAAAATTGCGCGGCCGATACTTACGCGCTAGCACGATATAAGACATAGGCGCAGATTCTACGGGCGGAACCCCCTGCCCCAGCCGCTATAATGCGCGGCGACGGGCCTTCCCGCATGGGGCAGCGGCCAACCGGGTCAGGTGGGGAACCAAGCAGCCCTAACCGTGAAACCAGTGCCGGGGTCAGGCTCGTCACCTTTGCAAAGTTACAAAATTGCAAAGCTACAGAAGCAAGCGGCAACAGTTGCCATCAACGCAACGCCAAAAATAATACATTCCGCTTTATTGCATCTGTTCCACATTCAGTACGCCTTCCTACTACCTATGCGCCCAATGGTTGTCGCGCATTCTCAGCGCTGCAATGCCCACTGTGGAGGCAGCTATCTTGCACAATAGCGCTTGCCTGTATTTTTCTTTTTTTGCTGGAGTACCTCCTATGCCCTCCCCCATTACTGCGCTTGCTAAGGCTGACATCCTGGCCCAGGCGCTGCCCTATATCCGCAAGTTCCACGGCAAAACCATGGTCATCAAATATGGCGGCAATGCCATGACAGACCCCGCCTTGCAACGCGCTTTTGCTGAAGATGTGGTGCTGCTCAAGCTCGTGGGCATCAACCCCGTAGTGGTGCATGGCGGCGGCCCGCAGATTGAAACCGCCTTAAAACGCCTGGGCAAGGAAGGCCACTTCATTCAAGGGATGCGCGTCACTGATGCTGAAACCATGAGTGTGGTGGAGTGGGTGCTGGCCGGTGAAGTGCAGCAAGACATTGTGGGACTCATCAACGCCGCTGGCGGTAAGGCCGTGGGCTTGACGGGGCGCGACGGCGGCCTGATTCGCGCTAAAAAGCTCAAGCTGCTCGACCACCACGACCCCAGCGTAGAGCACGATGTCGGCCAAGTGGGCGATATTGTGCAAATTGACCCCAGTGTGGTCAAAGCCTTGCAAGACGATGCCTTTATCCCCGTCGTCAGCCCCATTGGCTTTGGCGAAGAAAACGAAAGCTACAACATTAACGCCGATGTGGTTGCCAGCCGCCTAGCCACCACCTTGCAGGCGGAAAAGCTACTGCTGCTGACCAACATCCCCGGCGTGCTGGACAAGGCCGGGCAGTTGCTGCCAGAGCTGACCTCGCAGCAAATTGACGCGTTGGTGGCCGATGGCACCATCTCTGGCGGCATGTTGCCCAAAATTGCCGGTGCGATTGATGCCGCCAAAGCTGGGGTGAATGCCGTGCACATCGTGGATGGCCGCGTCCCCCATGCCATGCTGCTAGAGGTGCTGACCGACCAAGCCTACGGCACCATGATTCGCAACTGATTTGTAATTTGTAATGAAGCAGTATCCGCTTATCGCTTATTTACCGGCCAGCTTGGCCATGCTGGTGTGAGGCATCGCGCAGCACCGCATCTGGCGGATACGGATGCCAGTGCCCAGGCCAGCCAGGCTGATTGGCGCACCTTAAAGCGCCTGCTGCCTTATCTGTGGCAGTACAAATGGCGGGTGGTGATAGCCATTGCCTGTATGTTGGCCGCCAAGGGCGCGACGGTGGCCGTGCCCCTGCTGCTCAAGCGCCTGATTGATGGCATGGACGTGCAAGTCGGCCAGCCCCAGGCGCTGCTGGTGGTTCCGGTGGCGCTGCTACTGGCCTACGGCGCTTTGCGTTTTGCCAGTGCCCTGTTCAACGAGCTGCGCGAGCTAGTATTTGCCAAGGCCACGCATGGCGCGGCGCGTTCTATTGCCCTGGCCACGTTTAAGCACCTGCACCGCCTCAGCCTGCGCTTTCACCTGGAGCGCCAGACCGGAGGCATGACCCGCGACATTGAGCGCGGCGTGCGCGGCATTGAAATGCTGGTCTCTTTTGCTCTGTTCAACATCGTCGCCACTTTTTTAGAGGTGATGCTGGTGCTGACCGTGCTGGGCAGCAAGCTGGACATGGGCTTTGCCGCCATCACTCTGACGGCGCTGGTGGCTTATGTGATTTTTACTGTGGTGGTGACGGAATGGCGCATTCAGTTTCGTCGCCAGGCCAACCAGTTGGATTCTGCTGCCCACACCAAGGCAGTCGATGCGCTGCTCAATTACGAAACCGTTAAATACTTCAACAACGAAACCTTCGAGGCGCAGCGCTACGACCGCAACCTAGAGCAACTGCGCCGCGCCCAGTTGAAGAACCGCAGCAGCCTATCGCTGCTCAATATCGGCCAACAGCTCATTATTGCGCTGGCGCTGGTGGCCATGCTGTGGCGCGCTACCCAAGGCGTAGTCGAAGGGCGGCTAGGGCTGGGCGATTTGGTGATGGTCAACGCCTTCATGATTCAGATTTACATGCCGCTGAATTTTCTGGGCGTGGTCTATCGTGAAATCAAGCAAAACCTGACTGACCTGGACAAGATGTTCACCCTGATGGACAGGCCCCAGGAAGTAGCCGATGCCCCCCATGCCCAGCCACTCACCGGGTTGGAGCAGCCCACAGTGTGCTTTGAGGATGTGCATTTTGCCTACGACCCCAAGCGCCCCATTTTGCAAGGCATCAACTTAGAAATACCCGCTGGCAAAACCGTGGCCGTAGTGGGTGCATCCGGTGCAGGCAAAAGCACCTTGAGCCGCCTGCTCTACCGCTTCTACGACATTCAGCAAGGCCGCATCACCATTGCTGGGCAAGATATTGCCCAAGTCACACAAGACAGCTTGCGCCGCGCCATTGGCATCGTGCCGCAGGACACGGTGCTGTTTAACGACAGCGTGGCCTTCAATATCGCCTATGGCCGCACCGATGCCAGCCAGGAAGAAGTGGAGCAGGCCGCTCGCGCTGCCCGCATTCATGACTTTATCGCCGCCCAGCCCCAGGGCTATGCCACCCAGGTGGGCGAGCGTGGCCTGAAACTATCCGGCGGTGAAAAACAGCGTGTGGCTATTGCCCGCACCCTGCTGAAAAACCCACCCATCCTGATTTTTGACGAGGCCACCAGCGCCCTGGATTCGGCCAATGAACGCGCCATTCAGGATGAGCTGCGCCAGGCCGCCCAAGGCAAAACCACGCTGGTAATTGCCCACCGCCTGTCCACCGTGGTCGATGCCCATGAAATCGTGGTGATGGACGCAGGCCGCATCATCGAGCGCGGCAGCCATGCGGCGCTGCTAGCCCAGGGTGGGCGCTATGCCAGCATGTGGGCCGTGCAAAACAATGCCCGGCAGGGGCAATAAATTGGGAGCGTTTTTTGCTGCTATAATCAGCAGCTTCGGCGTGTAGCGCAGCCTGGTAGCGCACTTGCATGGGGTGCAAGGGGTCGCGAGTTCGAATCCCGCCACGCCGACCATTCATACAAAACGGGTGTCAGTCAATGAACTGGCACCCGTTTTTTTTATGCCTAAACAAAACACGATGAAGACCTTGCGTACATGGGATATTTTTGCCCTCGGTTTTATGACGTTCGCCCTGTTTTTGGGGGCGGGTAACATCATCTTCCCGCCGATGGTGGGTGTGGCAGCGGGCAACCATTGGTGGTGGGCGGCTGCTGGTTTTTTAATTGCCGGCGTAGGGCTGCCTTTGATGACGGTGGTGGCCTTGGCGCGTGTGGGGGGCGGTATGGCCGCACTCACCGCCCCGATTGGCAACAAGGCCGGGCTGCTGCTGGGGGTGGTGGTGTATCTAAGCATCGGCCCCTTTTTTGCTACGCCACGCACAGCCACTGTGGCCTTTGAGATGGCAGTGGCTCCGTTTGTGGGCGGCGCTGCGGGTCATTTGCTGTGGTTTAGCGTGCTGTATTTTGTGCTAGTGATGGGCTTGTCTTTATTCCCAGGGCGCTTGATGGATACCTTGGGCAAGTGGATTACCCCCGTGCTGCTGCTGGCCTTGAGCTTGTTGAGCGTGGCCGCTTTTGTGCTGCCTGCGGGGGCGCTGTTACCAGCCAGTGGCCTATACCTTGAGCAGCCCCTGGCGCAGGGCTTTTTGCAGGGCTACCAAACCATGGATGCCTTGGGCGCGTTGGTGTTTGGCGTTGTGATTGTGCAAGCCATTCAAAACCAAGGGGTGACAGCGCCGCGCTTGCACACGCGCTACACCATTGTGGCCGCTGCCATTGCCGCTGTGGGGCTGGGGGTGGTGTACATCAGCCTGATGCACCTGGGGGCGCATAGCCAAGGGTTGGCTGAAGGCGCGAGCACCGGCGCTGAAGTATTAAGCCGCTATGTGCAGTTTCGCTTTGCGGCTGCGGGTCAGTGGCTGCTGGCGGTGGTGATTGTGCTGGCCTGCTTAACCACCGGTGTTGGCTTGGTGAGTGCCTGCGCTGCTTACTTCAGCCCTTTGCTGGGGGTGAGCCATCGCACGGTGGTGTTGGCGGTGGGGCTATTTTCTATGGCGGTAGCCAATCAGGGGCTGGCGCAGTTGATTGCGGTGGCCGTGCCTGCGCTCTACACCATCTACCCTGTGGCGATTACCTTGGTGGTGCTCAACCTCCTGAGTGCCCTGTGGCTGCGCCCCAGCAGGGTGTTTGTGCCAGCCTTGTCGGTGGCGCTGGGCTTTGGCCTGCTCGATGGCTTCGGTGCGCTGGGCTGGGGGGCGTGGCTACCCGCCTGGCTGGCCTGGCTGCCCGGTCAAACCATGGGGCTAGGCTGGCTGCTACCGGTGGCGCTGGTGGTGCTGCTGGCGGCTGTGGCAGAGCGCTTGCGCCAGCGATAGGCGCTGCCACCACTCATGGGGATGAGGGTGCAGGCGTAAAACTTCACAGCGTTGTTGCTGTTGCTGTTGGGTGGCGGGGGCATTGTCCAACGCCCAATCAGACAGAACGATGCGGTATCTGCCATCGGCCAGCAGGTGCTCTGCTGGGCGGTGGGTGTGGCCGTGGATAAGCCATTGGGCTTGGGCAGCATCTAGCCATTGGGTGGTTAGGGAGGGGTCGGCATCGGCATATTGCGCACCGGATTGTTTGCGCTGCTCGCTTTCGCTGCGAATGTGACTGGCCAGGGCGCGGCGCTGCGCCAGGGGTTGCGCCAAAAGCTGCTGTTGCCAAGCAGGGTTGCGGCTGATGGTGCGAAATTGCTGGTACTCCACATCATCCAAACACAGCGCATCGCCATGGGAGAGCAGGATGCGCCTTTCCTGCCAGATAAGCAGTGTCGGGTCGGCCAAGCCGTGCATACCGCTGGCGCGTAAAAAATCCGCTCCTGCCAAAAAATCGCGATTGCCCACCATGAAGTAAATCGGGCGTTGCTGGCTGGCAGCGTAAAGCTGGGCGGTGCATTGGGCTTCAAAGCTGGTGCTCTCCAGCAGGGCATCGTCGCCTACCCAGGCTTCAAACAGGTCGCCTAGGATGAAGATGGCATCTGCCGGGCTGTAAGCCAAAAAACGCTGCCAAGCGGCCAGGGTGGCGGCTTGGCAGGCTTGTAGGTGCAAGTCCGCCACGACATCAATACGCTGCCAGTGCGCGGGGGCGAGCAGCGTTTGGGCAGGTGGCTGGGCTTGCATGGGCGTTGCGTTGATAGCAGCTAGCAGCGTTTGGGCTTACAGCGCTACGGCCTTGGTGATGACGACAGCGTCAAAGGGCACATCGTCGTGAAAGCCTTTGCGTGTGGTGCGCACTTTTTTAATGGAATCGACCACATCCTGGCCGCTGACCACTTTGCCAAACACGGCATAGCCCCAGCCTTGGCCGGTGGGGGCGGTATGGTTGAGGAAGTCGTTGTTCACGGTGTTGATAAAGAACTGGGCAGTGGCGCTGTGCGGGTCGCCAGTGCGAGCCATGGCGATGGTGTAGGCATCGTTTTTCAGGCCATTTTGGGCTTCGTTTTGGATGGGGGCTCCGACATCTTTTTGCTTCATGTCAGTGGTAAAGCCACCGCCTTGAATCATGAAGTTTTTAATCACGCGGTGAAAAATCGTGCCGTCGTAAAAGCCCTTGTTCACATAGCCCAGAAAGTTCTCGGTGGTGGCGGGGGCGTTTTGCGCATCCAGCTCTAGGGTGATGATGCCGTCAGTGGCGCTGTCTGCCACGTTGATGGTGATGTGCAGTTCAACTTGGGGGTTTGTCATGGAGCTATCTCGCTTTCTGAAAAAATGAATGGGTGGTGAAAAAAAGCAAAAAAATCAGGGCAGCAAGCGCACTTGGCGGATTTCTACCGGTGTTTTGGGCACATCTTGGTGAAAGCGCACAGTGGCGGTGGGCACTTTTTTAATGGCATCCACCACATCCTGGCCGCTAACGACGGTGCCAAACACGGCGTAGCCGTGGCCATCGGGCTTGGGGGCATCTAGGTTGGGGTTGTCTTGCACGTTAATAAAAAACTGCGCCGTGGCTGAGTTGGGCTGCATACGCCTGGCCATGGCAATGGTGTAGCGCTGGTTTTTCAGGCCATTATTGGCCTCTAGGGGGATGGGGGCGCGGGTGGCTTTTTCCTGCATATCAGGCCCCATGCCGCCGCCTTGAATCATGAAGCCGTCAATCACGCGGTGAAAAATCGTGCCGTCGTAATGCTTGTCTTCCACGTATTG
>JAHAYB010000258.1 GCA_018384835.1 Comamonas sp. | reverse complement strand
ACCATCACCGGGGTGTTGCTGGCCTCGGACAGGGCAAAGCCGTCATGCACGGCCTGCACGATGGAGGGCAGGTGCGGCTTGGGGTCAAGCAGCCACATTTGTGACTTCATGGCAAAGGCGTGGGTGCGCTCTTGCATGATGGAGGAGCCTTCGCCGTAGTCCTCGCCCACAATAATCAGCGCCCCGCCTGTGACCCCGCCAGAGGACAGGTTGGCCAGCGCGTCCGAGGCCACGTTGGTGCCGACGGTGGACTTCCAAGTGACCGCGCCGCGCACCGGGTAGTTCACCGAGGCTGAGAGGGCGGCTGCGGCGGCTGCCTCGCTAGCCGCTGGCTCGAAATACACGCCCAGCTCTTGCAGAATGGGCTGCGCATCGGCCAGCACATCCATCAAATGTGAAATGGGCGAACCCTGGTAGCCGGTGACGTAGCTCACCCCGCTTTCCAGCAACGCCTTGGTGACGGCCAAAATGCCCTCACCACGAAATTCTGTGCCTTCGGGTACACGCAGTTGCTGTACCTCTTTGGCAAATGAACGCTCTGCCATAGTCTTCCTCTTGTCGTCTCTAAAACCGGTTGTCTTGCCGTGGCGAGAACCTGCTTACGCGCCCCTCTCGCGCTGAGTGCGCCAGCAGGTTCCGAGCGCTCTGCCCGCCGGGGCAAGACACGGCGGGCAGCTTGGGTGTTGTTTACGCAGGAACCACGGCCAGCACGCGCAAGGGGCTGCCCGAGCCGCCTTCAATCTTCAGCGGTGCAGACACAATCACCGCGCCCGTGGGGGGGAGCTGGTCGAGATTGTTCAGGCATTGCAGGCCGTATTTATTGGCACCGTGCATCAGGTTGTGGCAGGGGTAGGGAATCGGCCAGCTATAGGATTGGCCTGCGTCGGTGTTGATGGTTTCCACCCCAAAGCCACGCACATTGCGCTCTTTAATCAGCCATTCGACGGCTTCTTGCGTGGGGCCGGGGGTGTGGGCACCGTCTTCGCGCATGTTGACGTAGGCGGCGGGGTCATTCAGGCGCTTTGCCCAGCCGGTGCGAAACAGCACCCAGCTATCTTCGGGAATGCGGCCATGCTGGCTCTCCCAGGCTTGCAGAAACTCCACAGTCAGCAGCCAGTCGTCGTTTTGCGCCACTTCGGCAGTGGCATCCACCATCACGGCAGCGCCGATGAAGTTACGCGCATCAATCGTATCGACGGTGTTGGCGGCGTGGTCTTTGCCGGTAATCCAGTGGGCGGGCGCGTCAAAGTGGGTGCCGGTGTGCTCGCCGCAGGAGAAGTTGTTCCAGTACCAGCCGGGGCCGGCCGCGTCGTACTTGGAAATGCGCTCAGACTTAAAGCCCTGCACCTGGCCAAACTCGGGCGGCAGTTGCAAGGCGGGAAAGCGCTCATTCAGGGTGTGCGTCAGGTCAATCACGCGCACAGCGCCGGTGGCAATGTCCTGGGCAAATTGGGCTAAAGCGGTGCTCATCGTTGTCTCCTTGGGTTAAGCGATGGGGGTGCGCCCCCTGGCTAGGTGTGCCTGCTTGGGTCTATGCCCTGGGTGCTTTGGCAGCGGGGGTGGCGCGGGATAGCGATTCAGATAGTGCAGCAAGTGCGCCGTCTAGGCTATCCCACTAGCGCTGCACCCTAACCTAAAAACGCAGGCGTTTTCGTGCTGGTAATTACCAGTAGCTTTTAAAAGGTTTAAGACTAAAGTATTCGGATTCATCGAATCACCTCAATTCCCACCATGCCCAGCGCCGCCCCCGCCCAATTGCTTGACCGCTATCCCCTGATACGCGCCCACAGCCTGGAAGAGGCCAGCGCCCGCGTGGGGGCAGTGTTCTCGCCGCACCGGCTGGAGCTGCAACCGCAAGCGCACCGTGGGCAGATGGCTACAGCCTCGCGCCTGGCGGTGGCGCACAACCAAATCCGCCTGCGCGATACCAGCCTGAACGTGCTGCACTACGGCGCTGATGTGCTGATTGACCCTGGCGAGCGTGGCGACTTCTACATGGTGCAACTGCCCCTGTCTGGCCGCGCCCAGCTCTATAGCGGCAACCAAGAGGCGCAGGCCAGCCCCGAGGTATTGAGCGTTCTGCAACCCCAGGCACGCAGCCGCATGTGGTGGAGCGAGGATTGCACCATGCTGCTGCTGCAAGTGCCGCGCAGCGTAGTGCAGGCACGCGCCCAGCAATGGGGGCTGGGGCAGCAACCGCGCTTTGCCCTGGCGCATACCCGCAGCCAGCCCCGCGTGGGCGCGTGGTGCCAGGCCGCGCTGGATATGACCGGCAACCTTGACCGCTTTGGCAGCCAGTGGCTGGCGCACCCCGCCGCTGCCGCTGCGCTGGAGGAGTTTTTGCTCTCAGCCTTCACCATCTTGCTGCACGAGCCTGAGGGTGATGGCGCAGTGCACAGCCAGCAGCGCCTACTGGCTCCGCGCAACGACCAGCGCTGCCTGGAGCGTGCCAAGGACTACATCCACGCCCACCTTGACCGCGCCCTGACCACCGCCGACATTGCCGCCCACGCCTGCGTAGCGCCGCGCACGCTAGAGGCCGTCTTCAAACGCCAGCAACTGCCCAGCCCCCTGGCCTATGCCCGCCAATGCCGCCTGGAGGCGGTACACCACATCCTGCAACAAGCCCAGCGCCAAGGGCAAAGCCTGCACATCAGCAGCGTGGCGCTGGCGCATGGCTTTGTTCACCTGGGGCGCTTTGCCAGCCAATACCGCCAGCAGTTTGGTTGCACGCCTACGCAGACGCTGCGGGCTGGCTCCTAGGGTTCCTAGGGAAACCCCCTGTTATTTCTTTTCAAAAAGCCCTTGCAGTTTTATTCTTTAGAACTAAACTATTCTTGCCTCAACAATTTTTGAAACGGAGACTGGCATGAAAATCGTATGTATTGGCGGCGGCGCTGCTGGACTGTATTTCGGGGTGCTGATGAAGCAGCACAACCCGGAGCACGACATTACCGTGGTGGAGCGCAACCGCCCCTACGACACCTTTGGCTGGGGGGTGGTGTTCTCTGATGCAACGATGGACAACATGCGCGATTGGGATGCCCCCACCGCCGATGCCATTCAGCAAGCCTTTAACCACTGGGACGATATTGACCTGGAGTTCAAAGGCCAGACCATTCGCTCTGGCGGCCACGGCTTTGTCGGCATTGGCCGCAAGAAGATGCTCAACATCCTGCAAGACCGTTGTCAAGAGCTGGGCGTAAAGCTGGTGTTTGAGCAAGACGTGGATTCTGACGCTGAGTTTGCCGATGCCGACCTCATCATTGCCAGCGACGGCATCAACTCCAAAATCCGCACCCTGCACCAAGACAAGTTCCAGCCTGAGCTGGTGCTGCGCCCCAACCGCTTTATCTGGCTGGGCACTGACCGCCTGTACGACGCGTTTACCTTCGCCTTCGAGAAAACCGAGCACGGCTGGTTCCAGGCGCATATCTACAAGTTTGATGAAGAGACCTCCACCTTCATCGTCGAGTGCCCTGAGCATGTTTGGGAAGCGCATGGCCTGGACAAGATGAACCAGGAAGAATCCATTGCCTTCTGCGAAAAACTGTTTGCCAACAACCTCAAGGGTGCCAAGCTGATGACCAACGCCCGCCACCTGCGTGGCTCGGCCTGGATTAATTTCACCCGCGTCAAATGCGACCAGTGGTGGTTCAAGAACGACAACAACGCCCACGTCGTGCTGATGGGCGATGCCGTGCATACGGCCCACTTTGCCATTGGCTCGGGCACCAAGCTGGCGCTGGAAGATGCGATTGAGCTAACGCGCCAGTTCCAACTGCTGGGCGATAGCCCTGACAAAATCGAAGAAGTGCTCACCACCTACCAAGCCGTGCGCAGCGTGGAAGCCCTGCGCCTGCAAAATGCCGCCTGGAACGCCATGGAGTGGTTCGAGGTCTGCGGCGTGCGCTACTGCGACCAGTTGACGCCAGAGCAGTTCATGTACTCCATGCTGACGCGCAGCCAGCGCATCAGCCACGAGAACCTGCGCCTGCGCGACAAGGATTGGCTGGAAGGCTACGAACGCTGGTTTGCCCAGCAAGCCGGTGTCAACGTGGCTGCCGATGCCACACCACCGCCCCCCATGTTCACCCCCTACAAGGTGCGCGGCCTGACGCTGAAAAACCGCGTGATGGTTTCGCCCATGGCGCAATACTCCTGCGTGGATGGCCTGCCCGGCGACTACCACCTGGTTCACCTGGGCGCACGTGCCCAAGGCGGCGCAGCTTTGGTGATGGCAGAGATGACCTGCATCAACCCCGAAGGCCGCATCACCCCCGGCTGCCCCGGCATCTACACCGCCGAGCAAAAAGCCGCCTGGAAGCGCATTACCGACTGGATTCACCAGAACACCGATGCCAAGTTTGCCCTGCAAATTGGCCACGCGGGGCCTAAAGCCTCTACCCGCCTGGCTTGGGATGGCACCGACTTGCCGCTAGAGCCAGCCTCTGCCAACTGGCCGATTGTGGCCGCCTCTGAGCAGCAATACATTCCCGGTGTCAGCCAAACTGCCAAGGCGCTGGACAAGGCCGAGATGGAGGTGCTCAAGCAGCAATTTGTCAAAGCCGCCCAGGACGCTGCCGATATTGGCGTGGACTGGCTGGAGCTGCACTGCGCCCACGGCTATCTGCTGTCTTCTTTCATCTCGCCGCTGACCAATAAGCGCACGGATGAATACGGCGGCAGCTTGGAAAACCGCCTGCGCTTCCCGCTGGAAGTCTTTACCGCCATGCGTGCCGTGTGGCCGCAGGACAAGCCTATGTCGGTGCGTATCTCTGCCCACGACTGGGTGGAAGGCGGCATCACCCCCGAAGACGCGGTAGA
Organism: Comamonas sp.; assembly: GCA_018384835.1. Taxonomy (GTDB): domain Bacteria; phylum Pseudomonadota; class Gammaproteobacteria; order Burkholderiales; family Burkholderiaceae_C; genus Comamonas. The sequence continues at coordinate 15,949 of JAHAYB010000258.1, read as the reverse complement.
AATTGCCAAAGCCTTCAAGGCAGCCGGTGCAGACATGATTGACTGCTCCAGCGGCCAGGTCAGCAAGGAGGAAAAGCCCACTTTTGGCCGCATGTGGCAAACCCCGTTTGCCGACCGCATCCGCCAAGAGGCAGGCATTCCCACCATTGCCGTGGGTGCCATCAGCGAGGCTGACCACGTTAACAGCATCATCGCCGCTGGCCGTGCTGACCTGTGCGCTGTGGCTCGCCCCCACCTGGCCAACCCCGCGTGGACGCTGTCTGAAGCGGCTCGCATTGGCTACACCGACATCGCTTGGCCCCGCCCCTATTTCCACGGCAAGAGCCAGATGGAAGCCAACTTTGCCCGTGCCCAGGCACAGGCGGCGCAGGCCAACCAGCTCAAGGGTTAAGCCGTGGCAAGCAATACCACCGCTACTAATACCCTGCAAGGGCAGCACGCCCTGGTCACCGGCGGCGGCCGAGGCATTGGCCGCGCCGTGACCGAGCACCTGCTGCAAGCCGGAGCCAAGGTCACCGTACTAGGGCGCAAGCTGCTGGATGAGGCCGCCCTGCTGGCGCTGGCAGGCAGCCCCGAGGCCGCCCAGCGCCTGCACGCCGTGGCCGCTGATGTGGCCGATGAGGCTGCCGTGGCTGCGGCCTTTGCCAGCGCCCGCCAGCGCTTTGGTGGGCTGGATATTCTGGTCAACAACGCGGGGCAGGCGCTCAGTGCGCCGGTGCTCAAAACCGACTACGCCCTGTGGCAGCAAATGCTGGCCGTCAACCTCAGCGGCGCTTGGCTGTGCAGTCAGCAAGCCTTGCCCGACATGCTGGAGAAAAAAGCAGGCCGCATCATCAACGTCGCCAGCACGGCGGCCTTGCGCGGTTATGCCTACGTCAGCGCCTACTGCGCGGCCAAGCATGGTGTGCTGGGTTTGACCCGCGCCCTGGCGCTGGAGCTGGCCACCAAGGGCATTACCGTGAATGCGGTGTGCCCCGGTTACACCGAAACCGATTTATTGGCCGACAGCGTTGCTAACATCGTGGCCAAAACCGGACGCAGCCCCGAACAGGCGCGTGCAGACTTGGCCGCTGGCAACCCGCAAAAGCGCCTGATTCAGCCCGCCGAAGTGGCCTCTGCCGTGCTGTGGCTGTGCCAGCCCAGTGCTGGCTCGGTCACCGGCCAAGCCCTTTCTGTCAGCGGGGGGGAGGTCATGTAATGCGCCCCCTCTCTCCCTTCGCTGATTGAAAGCACACCATCATGGATTTGGAAGCCCGCGCTCGCGCCGAACACCCCGAGGAACTGCGCCTGTGGCTGCGCCTGCTCACCTGCACGCAGATGATTGAGCGCGACTTGCGCAGCCGCATCCGCCAAACCTTTGACACCACCTTGCCGCGCTTTGACCTGATGGCGCAGCTTGAACGCGCCCCCCAGGGGCTGCGCATGAGTGAGCTATCCAAGCGCATGATGGTCACCGGCGGCAGCGTGACCGGCATTACCGACCAGCTAGAGGCCGAAGGGCTGGTAGAGCGTATGCCGGTTGCAGGCGACCGCCGCGCCTTTAGCGTGTGCCTGACGGCGCAGGGGCGCGAGCAATTCCAGGCCATGGCCACTGTTTTAGAAGACTGGGTGGTAGAGGCTTTTGCCGGCCTCTCCTCCAGCGACATCGCCGCCCTGCACGCGCTGCTGGGCAAAGTTAAAAACCATTATTTGGAAGCCGTATGAAACATTACATCCCTGACACCAACCCCATGCGACCCCAATACGCCCCCCGCGCCAACTACCAGGCCAAGCATTTTTCCTGGCAATGCGGCGAAGACGGTGTAGCCACCCTGATGCTGAACCGCCCCGACCGCAAAAACCCGCTGACTTTTGACAGCTACGGCGAAATGCGCGACCTGTTCAACAACCTGCGCTACGCCACCGATGTCAAAGCCATTGTGGTCACTGGCGAGGGCGGCAACTTCTGCTCCGGCGGCGACGTACACGACATCATTGGCCCACTAACCCGCATGACCATGCCCGAGCTGCTGGAGTTCACCCGCATGACGGGCGACCTGGTCAAAGCCATGCGCGGCTGCCCCCAGCCCATCATTGGCGCGATTGACGGCGTATGCGCGGGCGCAGGTGCCATGATGGCGCTGGCCTGCGACCTGCGCTACGGCACCGAGGCCACGCAAACCGCCTACCTCTTCACCCGCGTTGGGCTGGCTGGTGCAGACATGGGCGCGTGCGCCTTGCTGCCGCGCATGATTGGCCAAGGCCGCGCCAGCGAGCTGCTGTTCACAGGCCGCGCCATGAAGGCGCAGGAAGGCTTGGCCTGGGGCTTCTTCAACGCCCTCTACAGCAGTGAAGAGCTGCTGGAAAAAGCGCAAGAAACCGCCCGCCGTCTGGCCAGTGGCCCCACTTTTGCCCACGGCATGACCAAGAACATGCTCAACCAAGAGTGGAGCATGACCATCGACCAAGCCATTGAGGCTGAAGCCCAGGCACAAGCCATCTGCATGCAGACCAACGACTTCCGCCGTGCCTACGAGGCTTTCGCTGCCAAGCAAAAGCCCGCCTTTCAAGGGGATTGATTCATGAGTGCCGCCGTCATGCAAGCGACGGCGCTGCGCCCCAGCAGCGCCCATCTGAACCTGCCTTTCTTTGAAGCTGCCCACCGCCACATTGCCGCTGAACTGCCCACCTGGGCGAACGACCAGCGTATTGACGAAAGCGACGACCGCCGCGCCTGCCGCGACTGGGTAACCCGCATGGGGCAGGCGGGCTGGCTGCGCTACTGCGTGCCCGGCGAGCATGGCGGAGCCTTGCCCGCCCTGGATTCACGCGCCCTGGTGTTGCTGCGCGAGACCCTGGCCTTCTACTCCCCACTGGCAGATTTTTCCTTTGCCATGCAGGGGCTGGGCAGCGGCGCTATCTCGATTGGCGGCACGCCGGAGCAGCAGCAAGCCTACTTGCCCCACGTGGCCGCTGGCAGCAAGATTGCCGCCTTCGCCCTGTCCGAACCCGAGGCTGGCTCTGACGTGGCCGCCATGCAGTTGCAAGCCCAGGCGCAAGCCGATGGCAGCTACCGCCTCAATGGCTGCAAAACCTGGATTAGCAACGGCGGCATGGCCGACTTCTACTGCGTTTTTGCCAAGACCGACCCCCAGGGCGGCAGCCGTGGCATCAGCGCCTTCATTGTTGATGGCGACACCCCTGGGCTGGACAGCAGCCGCCACATTCAGGTGATGGCGCCCCATCCGCTGTCGGAGCTGCACTTTAGCGACTGCGCCGTCAGCGCCGGGCGCCAGCTCGGTACGGTCAATGCCGGCTTCAAGCTGGCCATGCAGACCCTGGACATCTTTCGCGCCAGTGTGGCTGGTGCGGCGCTGGGCATGGCACGCCGTGCTCTGGCCGAGGCCATGGCACATGCCAGCCAGCGCAAGATGTTTGGCCAGACCCTGGCGGACTTCCAACTCACCGAGGCCAAGCTGGGTGAAATGGCCGCGTTGATTGACGCGGGCGCTTTGCTCACCTACCGCGCCGCCTGGATGCGTGACACCAACCAAGGCAGCCGCCAAGAGCGCACCGTGGCCGCCGCCATGGCCAAGATGACCGCCACCGAAAACGCCCAGCGCGTGATTGATATGGCCTTGCAAATGCACGGTGGCCTGGGCGTGATGGTGGGCAGCAAGGTGGAATCGCTCTACCGCGATATTCGTGCCCTGCGCATCTATGAAGGCGCCACCGAGGTGCAGCAATTCATCATCGGCAAAGCCCTGTTGCAGGACTACAAGGAGCAGGCCGCCAGCTAACTTTGCAGCATCAGCCCCGATTGCGTAGCCGGAGACTTTTAATACTCAATAACACCCCCAGGAGACAAAACCCATGCCCGCACCCTCAGCCCAGACCGACCGCTTTGTGCATGAGCGTATGCCGCCAGCGCAGCAGCTTCCGCAATTTCGCTACGACCTGCCGGAGCTGCAAATCCCTGACCAGGCCAACGTCGTCAGCTATTTGTTTGCAGCCGCCCATGCCAACGGCTGGAGCAACAACCTGATGCTGCGCTCGCCCGGCCAGACCTATACCTATGCTGAGGCAGAGGCACAGGTCAACCGCATGGCGGAGATGCTGATTAAGGATTTCAAGCTCGAACCCGGCAACCGCGTGCTGCTGCGCGGCGGCAACTCCATTGGCATGGCCATGGCTTGGCTGGCTGGGGTGAAGGCCGGGCTGATTGTCGTGCCCACCATGCCGCTGCTACGCGCCCCAGAGCTGGACAAAATCATTGACAAAGCCCAGCCTGCCCTGGCCATTTGCGAGGCAGACCTGCTTAAAGATATGGTGCTGGCCGCCCAAGATGCCAAACACAGCCTACCCGTGCTGTGCTTTGGTGACGACAGCCGCCCCGATGGCATGGAGCAACGCGCCGCCCGCCGCAACCCCGAATATGCAGGCTGCGCCACCAGCGCTGATGACCCTGCGCTGCTGGCCTTTACCAGCGGAACCACCGGCGTGCCCAAGGCGGTTATCACCACCCACCGCGATATTCTGGCCGCCTGCAACGGCTGGCCGCGCCATATCCTCAAGGCTACGCCAGAAGATATCGTCACTGGCTCGCCACCGCTGGCCTTTACCTTTGGCACAGGCGGATTGTTGATTTACCCCATGTTTGCTGGCGCTTCGGTGTACTACCCCGATGTGCGCTTTGGCCCCGAAACCATGGTGCGCAAAATGCGCGATAACGGCATCACCATCTGCTACACCGCGCCCACCTTCTACCGCCAGATGGCTCCCTACGCCAAGGCGCTGGGCATTCCTAGCCTGCGCGTCTGCGTCAGCGCTGGGGAGGCTCTGCCCGATGCCACCCGCCAGCTCTGGAAAGAGGCCACCGGCATTGAAATGCTGGACGGCATAGGCGGCACCGAGATGTGGCATATCTACATCTCAGCCGCAGGCGATGAGGTGCGCCCTGGCTCCATTGGCAAAGCCGTGCCCGGCTACCAAGCCAAAGTGGTGGATGACGAAGGCAATGAAGTGCCACGCGGCACCGTAGGCCGCTTGGCCGTGATTGGCCCCACCGGCTGCCGCTACCTGGAAGACGAGCGCCAAACCCAGTACGTCCACAATGGCTGGAACCACCCCGGCGATGCCTTTACGCAAGACGAAGACGGCTACTTCTTCTACCAAGCGCGTGATGACGACATGATTGTGACGGCGGGCTACAACGTGGGCGGCCCCGAGGTGGAAGACTGCCTGCTCACCCACCCCGCCGTGGCTGAATGCGGCGTAGTGGGCAAGCCTGATGAAGTGCGCGGCATGATTATCAAAGCCTTTGTCGTACTCAAGGCTGGCCACCCCAACAACGAGGCGATGGCCGAGACTTTGCAAGACTATGTGAAGAAAACCATCGCCCCTTACAAGTACCCTCGAGAAATCGAGTTCGTAACCGCGTTGCCGCGCACCGAAACCGGCAAGCTGCAACGCTTTAAATTGAGGCAATCTGCATGACATTCAAACACTTACACCCCGAAGGTTGGGCTCCCGCCAAAGGCTATGCCAATGGTATTGCTGCACGCGGCACACAGGTTTATGTGGGCGGCCAAGTGGGCTGGAATGCCCAGCAGGAATTTGAAACCGACGACCTGATTGAGCAAATTCACCAAACGCTGCGCAATATCAAAGCCGTCATGGATGAGGCCGGTGCCAAGCCTGAGCACATGGTGCGCATGACTTGGTACGTTATCAGCCGTGAGGAATACAACAGCCGCCTGCGCGAGCTGGGCACGGTGTACCGTGATGTGTTTGGCAAGAACTTCCCCGCCATGACCTGTGTGGAAGTGTCCGCCCTGATGGAAGCACGCGCCAAGGTGGAAATTGAAGTGACCGCCGTCATCCCCGACGAGGCGTAACACTCCAAAGCATCCCGCACTACCAGCACACAGCGCGGCGGCAGCTACACTTGCTGCCCCGCGCTACTGCCCAGGGCAGCTTGTTCACAAGCTGCCTTTTTTGATGGTGCAGCCGCTTTCTTACCCTGCAAACTCACCCAACAAACTCAAGGATTTTTGCCATGGCACAAGCCCTCGCCCGGCTGGACTATGAAACCAGCTACAGCATCCGCTTCTCGCACTGCGACCCGGCGGGCATCATCTTCTACCCGCAATACGCCGTGTTATTCAACCACCTGGTGGAGGACTGGTTCACCCACGGCTTGGGCATTGACTATGCCCAGATGATTGGCCAGCGCCGCGTAGGGCTGCCGATTGTGCGGCTGGAGACGGATTTTCGTGCCATCAGCCGCATGGGCGAGCAGGTGCAGTTTGGCCTGCAAGTGGAGCGCCTGGGCGGCAAATCTTTAAGCTTGGCCGTGCAAGCCCGTTTGGGGGATGAGGTACGCGCCCAAGGCCGTAAAGTGCTGGTGTTTACCGACCTAGAGCGCCATACCGCCATCAACATCCCAGCCGATATCCGCCAGGCGATTGAGGCTGCTGCCCAGGCGCTGGCTTAGGCGCGTGCTTATCCCCCCGCCCCGAACACCACCATGTTGTCACGGTGAATCATCTCAGGGGCGGCGCTGTAGCCTAGCACTTGCTCAATTTCGTCAGAGCTGTGTTTGCACAGCAAACGCGCCTCGGCGCTGGAGTAGTTGGCCAGGCCACGGGCAATTTCCTGCCCTTGGGGATTGTGGACGGCAATCACATCGCCACGAGAAAACTCGCCCTGTACGGCCACCATGCCCACGGGTAGCAGGCTTTTACCTGCCGTTTGCAACTTGGCGACTGCACCGGCATCGACAGTGACTGCGCCGGGTAGTTGCAGGTGGTCCATCATCCACTGCTTGCGGGCTTGCACTTTGTGGGTGGGGGCAATCAGGGCAGTACCGATACGCTCGCCTTGGGTGAGGCGCAGCAGCACGTCTTTTTCCCGCCCCCAGGCAATCACGGTGGAAGTGCCCGAACCCGCTGCGCGTTTGGCGGCTAAGATTTTGGTAAGCATCCCGCCCTTGCCAATGCTGCTGCCTGCGCCGCCGGCCATGGCCTCTAGCGTCGGGTCGCCGGCGCGGGCTTCGTGGACGAATTCTGCCGCGGGGTTGCTGCGTGGGTCTGCGGTGTAGAGGCCGGGCTGGTCAGTGAGGATGACCAGGGCATCTGCATCCACCAAGTTGGCTACCAGAGCGCCCAAGGTGTCGTTATCGCCGAACTTGATTTCGTCGTTGACCACGGTGTCGTTCTCGTTGATGACCGGCACGATGCCCAGGCGCAGCAGCGTCAAGAGGGTGGAGCGGGCGTTCAGGTAGCGCTCGCGGTCGGCCAAATCCGCGTGGGTGAGCAAGACTTGGGCACTACCCACTTCGTAGGCGCGTAGCTTGGTTTCATACATCTGCACCAAGCCCATTTGCCCAACTGCCGCTGCGGCTTGCAGCTCGTACAGCTCTTTGGGGCGGGCTTTCCAGCCTAGGCGCTTCATGCCTTCAGCCACTGCGCCGCTAGAAACCATAATCAGCTCGCGGCGCACGCCATCCTTGCCTTGCACTAGGGCGGCGAGTTGACGCGCCCATTCTTCAATGGCGGCTTCGTCCAGGCCGCGCCCCTCGTTGGTGACCAGGCTAGAGCCTACTTTGACGACGATGCGCTTGGCATCTTGCAAAACATTGGAAGCCATACCGTGCTGCTGCTATTGATGGGGGGTAAAGGGAAGGGGAAGGGGGTGAAAAGAAAAATCAGGCAAACCGTGGGTCGTCAGCGTCGGGCACGAAGGGCGGGGCTTCGTCCTCCTCAGCTGCGGCGCTATCAAAACGGGGGTCGGGCAGCTCTTCAGAGGCTTGCTCGGCCAGTTGTTGCGCTTGCACATGGCGGTAGATGTTTTGCGCCAAGTGCTCTGTGCCCTCATGCGCCAGGGCGGAGATTTCAAATACCGGGCCTGTCCAGCCAAAGCGCTCTACAAAGTCTTGCACTTTGGCTTGGCGCTCTTCAGCAGGCAGCATGTCCATTTTGTTGAGCACCAGCCAGCGCGGCTTGGCGTGCAGCTTGGGGTCGTATTTTTCCAGCTCGGCCACAATCGCCTGGGCTTGCTGCACGGGGTCGATGCTGTCATCAAACGGAGCCATGTCCACAATGTGCAGCAATAGGCGGGTGCGCTGCAAATGGCGCAGAAATTGATGCCCCAGGCCAGCGCCTTCGGATGCACCCTCAATCAGCCCTGGAATGTCGGCCACCACAAAACTTTGCGAAGGCCCAACGCGCACCACGCCCAGATTGGGATGGAGCGTGGTAAAGGGGTAGTCGGCAATTTTGGGGCGGGCGTTGGAGACGGCGGTGATAAAGGTGGATTTGCCCGCGTTAGGCATACCCAGCAAACCAACATCAGCCAGCACTTTTAGCTCTAGCTTGAGGTTGAGGCGCTGCCCCGCAAAGCCCAAGGTTTTCTGGCGCGGTGCGCGATTCACAGCGCTTTTGAAGCGCAGATTGCCAAAGCCGCCATCGCCGCCCTTGGCCAGCACAATGCGCTCGCCAGCGGTGAGTAGCTCGTGCAGAACTTCGCCCGTTTCGGCATCGGCAATGATGGTGCCGACCGGAAAGCGCAAGGTAATGTCTTTGCCCGCAGCGCCAAACATGTCTGAACCCATGCCGTTTTGACCGCGCTCGGCCTCGTGGCGGCGGGTGTAGCGGTAGTCAATCAGGGTGTTGATATTGGTATCGGCCACGGCATAGATATGGCCGCCACGCCCACCGTCGCCACCATCGGGGCCACCGAATTCTCTGTACTTTTCGCGCCGGAACGAGGCGACGCCGTTGCCGCCATCGCCTGCGGCAACCTCTATCGTGGCTTCATCGATGAATTTCATGGGTGTGTGCTTCCAATTTCAAACCAAGGCTGTGCTTGCAGCAACAACAAAGCCCCGACCAAGCGGGGCTTTATCTGCCATACCTGCTGCGTTGTTACCGCCCAATACAGGCAGCATAGCAGCGCAATGGCTGCGCTTTAAGCAGCAGGGGTGATGCTGACGGTTTTTTTGGACAGTGCGCCTTTGGTCTCAAAGGTCACTTGGCCATCAACCAGCGCAAACAAAGTGTGGTCGCGCCCCATGCCCACGTTGTTGCCGGGGTGGAACTTGGTGCCACGCTGGCGCACGATGATGGAGCCAGCGCTAATCAGCTCGCCACCAAAGGCTTTCACGCCCAGCATTTTGGGGTTGGATTCACGACCGTTGCGCGTAGAGCCGCCGCCTTTTTTCTGTGCCATGTCTAAAGCTCCTTAGCCTATTAAACAGCAATATCGCCAATTTTCAGTTCGGTGAACTGCTGACGATGACCCTGGTGCTTTGCCGAGTGCTTGCGACGGCGCAGCTTGAAGATGCGCACTTTGTCGTGCTTGCCGTGGGCAACCACGGTTGCCTTCACACTCGCGCCGGACACCAGGGGGGTACCAACCTTGAGTTCTGCGCCGTTACCGACAGCCAGAACCTGGTCAATCACGATTTCCTGGCCTACGTCCGCAGCAATCTGTTCTACCTTGATTTTGTCGCCAGCGGCAACGCGATACTGCTTGCCACCGGTTTTTATGACCGCGTACATACTACCTCTTTTCAATCTTGAAAAACCCCGCAAAACCCATTTTTGCAGGGAACCCGCAATTATAGCGCTAAACCCTGTTTTTTCAACATGCCCGATTTATCTGCCCCTGCATTTACGCCATCGCTTTTGGTGGCTGCCCCCCTCACCCTGCATACCGCCGTGGTGATTGGCCGCTTTCAGCCCCTGCACCATGGCCATATGGCCTTAATCCGCCAAGCATTGGGCGCTGCTGCCCAGGTGGTAGTGGTGCTCGGTAGTGCCTACCAAGCGCGTACACCGAAAAACCCCTTTACCTGGCAAGAACGCGCAGCCATGGTCAGCGCCAGCTTTTCAGCCGCCGAGGTCGCCCGCCTGCACTTTGTGCCCATGCGCGACTATTACGACAGCGCCCTGTGGGTAGCCAAAGTGCGCCAAGCGGTGCAAGCCTTGGTCATTGGAGGCGGATGGGGCTTGGATGCAAGCGAAGGCACAGAAGCAGGCGCAGAGGCCGATATAGAGGCAAGGGACACCAGCAGCATTGGCCTAGTAGGCCACTTCAAAGATGCCAGCAGCAGCTACCTAGCCCTGTTTGTGGGCTGGCAGCTTATCAGCCTAGAGCGCCAAGGCCAGTTCGATGGCACGCCCATACGCCAGCAGTATTGGAATTTAGAGCAGCGCCCCAAGCAGCACTTGCAGGCTTACCTGGCCGCGCAAATGCCCGCCCCCGTCTGCCAGCAACTGATGGATTGGCGCTGCACCGCACACTACAGCGCCATGCGCAAGGAGTGGCAGATGCTAGAGCAGCACCGCCGCGCTTGGGTGCAAGCGCCTTATCCGCCGGTATTTGTCACCGTAGATGCCCTGGTACTGTGCGCTGGCCATGTGCTACTGATTGAGCGCGGTCAGCACCCTGGCAAAGGCTTGCTGGCACTGCCTGGCGGTTTTTTAGCGCCGCAAGACAGCCTGTGGCAATCGTGCCTGCGCGAGCTGGCAGAAGAAACCGGCTGGCAGCCCACGCCCCAGGCTGCGGCAGCCGCTCTGAAAGGCGTGCTAGTGTTTGACCACCCAGGGCGCAGTCTGCGCGGGCGCACCATCACCCACGTGCATGTACTGCACTGGCCGGGGGCGCAACTGCCCGCAGTGCAAGGCGCAGACGATGCGGCACGCGCCCTATGGCTACCGCTAGAGGCCATCGCCAGCCAAGAAGCCCAGTTTTTTGAAGACCACTTTCACCTGCTACGCCGCTGCTTTGCGCAATGGGGCGGCGGGCCAGCCGTGGCTTTGGCTTGAAATTTGTCAAAAGCAGGCTCTTGAAACCCGAAAAAACGCCCTTATCATTAGCACTCGTAGGGCTTGAGTGCTAACAACTTGACCCTTAGCCCCGATTATTTGACCTGTAAGCAGGTCGTTTTATGTTCTAACCCCCTGATTTTTTTAAGGACTGCACCCATGAACTTGCGCCCCCTGCACGACCGCGTGATTGTTAAGCGCCTGGAAAACGAAACCACCACCGCCTCTGGCATCGTCATTCCTGACAACGCTGCTGAAAAGCCCGATCAAGGCGAAATTTTGGCTGTAGGCCCCGGCAAGAAAAACGACAAGGGCGAACTGATTGCCCTGAACGTCAAAGTAGGCGACCGCGTGCTGTTTGGCAAATATAGCGGCCAAACCGTAAAAATGAACGGCGAAGAACTGCTGGTCATGAAAGAAGACGACCTGTTTGCCGTGGTTGAGTAATTCGCGCAATCGCTGCAATCGCCGCATTCACGGCATTCACTCCCATCGCTTACCGCTTACCTCCCCCTTACCGATTTTCTGCTGCGCCCTGTATGGGCTGGCAGAAACCCCAATGATTAAAGGATAGAAACAAATGGCTGCAAAAGACGTAATTTTCGGCACCGACGCACGTGCCCGCATGGTTGAAGGCGTAAACACCCTGGCCAACGCCGTCAAAGTCACCCTAGGCCCCAAAGGCCGTAACGTCGTGCTGGAGCGCAGCTTTGGCGCTCCTACCGTCACCAAAGACGGTGTGTCCGTAGCTAAAGAAATCGAGCTGAAAGACAAGCTGCAAAACATGGGCGCACAACTGGTCAAGGAAGTTGCCTCCAAAACCAACGACATCGCTGGCGACGGTACCACCACCGCTACCGTGCTGGCTCAGGCCATCGTGCACGAAGGCACCAAATACGTGGCCGCTGGCCTGAACCCCATGGATTTGAAGCGCGGTATCGACAAAGCCGTGGCTGCCCTGGTGGAAGAGCTGAAAAAGCAATCCAAAACCACCAGCACCTCCAAAGAAGTGGCGCAAGTGGGCACCATCTCTGCTAACTCTGATGACTCCGTAGGCACCATCATTGCCGAAGCCATGGAAAAAGTCGGCAAAGAAGGCGTAATCACCGTCGAAGAAGGCAAGAGCCTGGACAACGAGCTGGATGTCGTCGAAGGCATGCAGTTTGACCGTGGCTACCTGTCCCCCTACTTCATCAACAACCCAGAAAAGCAAGTCGCTTTGCTGGAAAACCCCTTCGTGCTGCTGTTTGACAAAAAAATCAGCAACATCCGCGACCTGCTGCCCACGCTGGAAGCTGTTGCCAAGGCCAGCCGCCCCCTGCTAATCATTGCCGAAGACGTGGAAGGCGAAGCCCTGGCTACCCTGGTAGTCAACACCATTCGCGGCATCCTGAAGGTTGTGGCTGTCAAAGCCCCTGGCTTTGGCGACCGTCGCAAAGCCATGCTGGAAGATATCGCCATCCTGACCGGCGGCAAAGTGATTGCCGAAGAAGTCGGTCTGACCCTGGAAAAAGTCACTCTGGAAGACCTCGGTCAGGCTGCCCGCGTAGAAATCGGCAAGGAAAACACCACCATCATCGACGGTGCTGGCCAAGCTGACGAAATCGAAGCGCGTGTGAAGCAAATCCGCATCCAAATCGAAGAAGCCACCAGCGACTACGACCGCGAAAAACTGCAAGAGCGCGTGGCCAAGCTGGCGGGCGGTGTTGCTGTGATTAAAGTCGGCGCAGCAACCGAAGTGGAAATGAAAGAGAAAAAAGCCCGCGTGGAAGATGCGCTGCACGCCACCCGCGCTGCCGTGGAAGAAGGCATTGTGGCTGGCGGTGGCGTAGCCCTGCTGCGTGCCAAGCAAGCCGTGGGCAATCTGGTAACCGGCCATGCCGAGCAAGACGCTGGCGTGCAACTGGTGCTCAAAGCCATTGAAGCGCCTCTGCGCGAAATCGTGGCCAACGCCGGTGGCGAGCCTTCTGTAGTGGTCAACAAAGTGTTGGAAGGCCAAGGCAACTTCGGCTTCAACGCTGCCAACGACACCTACGGCGATATGCTGGAAATGGGTATTCTGGACCCCACCAAAGTCACTCGCACTGCACTGCAAAACGCTGCTTCCGTGGCCTCGCTGCTGCTGACTACCGAGTGCATGATTGCCGAATCGCCCAAGGCTGAATCCGCACCTGCTATGCCTGACATGGGTGGCATGGGCGGTATGGGTGGCATGGGCATGTAATTGCCTAGTAGCCACTAGTAGCCTAGTAGCCCTAGTGGCTCAAGCGCTTCACACCGCTAAGGTTTTTGGAGCGCTACTGCCGCTACACACAAATAAAGCAAAGGCCGCGCAAGCGGCCTTTTTCTTTGGCTATCCGCCTGTTGCCTGCTGCCTACTGCCGGATGACTACTGGTTTCGACTACGCTCAACCAGCGCTAATGCCCTGCCAAGAAAGCCCAGATACGTTGTACTTACACGGGCTGCTGGCCGACTACTTTTTAATTATTTTTTATGCCCGCTATCACCATCCGCCCCGCAACCCCTGGGGATACGCCGCTTATCTTGCACTTTATCCGCGAGCTGGCCATCTATGAAGAAGCCGAGCAGGAGGTGCTAGCCACCCCAGCGCATATCCAGCAAAGTCTATTTGCCAGCCCACCGCAAGCCTATGGGCTGGTGTGTATGCAGGGCGAGCAGGCGATAGGCTTTGCCGTGTACTTCTTCAACTACTCCACCTGGCAGGGGCGGCGTGGCTTGTATTTGGAAGATGTCTATATCACCCCCCAAGCCCGTGGCCAGGGCGCAGGCCGCGCCCTGCTGCAACATTTGGCGCGTATTGCGCTAGCGCATGATTGCGGGCGCTTTGAATGGAGTGTGCTGGACTGGAATACCCCCGCCATTGGCTTCTACGACAGTCTGGGCGCTCAGGCACAGAGCGAGTGGCTGCGCTACCGTTTGGCGGGAGATGCTTTGCGGACGTTGGCACAAGAGCAAACGCAAGAGCAAACGCAAACGCAAGAAATGGCTAAGTCGTAGCCGTAGCATCGTTTGTGCGTTGCATCCCGCCCGTGCTGTGTGCTCCTGCTTTCAATGCCCGTCCATAGCCTCAATGCGGGGGTAGAACTCGCGGTTTTCTAGCAACATGCGCTCATGCAAGCGCCGCAGCACCGTATTGGCGTGGGTGCGAAAGCCTTCTGGGTCTTGCAGCACACTGTGGGCGGTATTCCAGCGGCGGGCAAATTCATCGAAGGCATCGGCAATGGGTCCCATATTGGTTTGGAACTGCTGACCCAGACGAGTCATTTCAGTATTGCCACTATTTTGTAAGGCGGGGTAGAGCACCTGGTCTTCTACCGCTAGGTGTAGTTTGATAATGCCGCCCATAGCCACAACGCCCTGGGCAATGGCTTGGGCGTTCTCAATAACCCCGGCTTGGCTGAGTTTTCGCAGGTCGGCAAGGTGCTGCAAGATACTGACGTGCTGGTGCTTGAATTTCTCAATGTTCATGCTGTGATGGTGGCTGTTGGCTAGCGTTAAGGGTTAAAGATTAAATACTCCGCTAGAACTGCCGTGCAGCAGCATCAGAAGAGTGGCTTTCTATAGGGCTGCACTATAAGAAAAGCAGAAGCACACAGTGAAAGTGTGCTTTTCTACGCTCTCCTGCCTACACTGCACTACACCGTACTACACCGTAGATTCAAAAAATATGTGCCACAACTGGCCATCACGGCGCCAGTACTGGCGGCGCACAGGCCCGCTGATAGAGCCTTGCATCACCTCGCCAAAAGTGACGACCATGACATCGTCTTGGGCATCGGACCAGCGCAAGTAGGAGCGCTCTTTAAGCTCTAGGCTGCGCCCGCTGAGGTCTTTGACTTCACGAATTAGGCGGTTGCTCCAAGTGGCTAAATCCATTTTTTTACTGCCGGTAAAGTCGGGTGCATAAAAGCTCAGGAGCAAATCGACATCGCCATCGGTTTTGGCTTGGTGCCAGCTTTGCAGCAGCAGGTCAAACGCTTGGCGCATGGTGTCCATGCTCTGGGGCTGCACCCATTGCAGTTCATTGGCAATCACTACCGGGGTGCTGCGGATATCGACGGTTTGCAGCAGGCGGTAAAAATCAGGGTCAGCCAGGGCAACGCAGCCGTCAGTGGCCAAGGGTGCGCGGGCAAATTGGTCTGGTGGTGTGCCGTGCAGCCAAATGCCATGGCCGGTTTTGCCACGGCGCTGGTCTAGGGGGTTGGGGTAGTTCAGCGGCAAAGCACCTGCACCATAAAAAGGCGGCAAGGCGCTGGCTTGGAGTTTGCTCACCACAAAATACACGCCCAAGGGGGTGCGCTGGTCGCCCTCAATTTCTTTTTCTGTGCCCAGCTTGCCAACAGAGGCGTAGTAGTCCGCTACAAGGCGCATTCCTTCATCGGTATTCTCAAATAGATAGAGGCGCGAGAACTTGGCATCCACCGCAATCGCATGGCGTGAGCTAGGCGGCACTAGCAAAAACTGTTGGGGGATGGCTCCAGCAGGCAAGGCCGTTTTTTGCGCCGAAATGCGCTTGAGCGATTCGCTGCGCAGGCTCTCTAGGGTTTGCGCCGCTTGTTCGTTGGTGGGGGTGGTATTGCCCAGCACCTCTAGCGGGCGGCTACGCGCTAGCAGCAAATCCCCTAGGGCAAGCTGGGCGAGTTGAAAGTGGGGATAGTCACCCACCAGGGCATAGGCTTTATCCAGGGCTTGCTGGGTTTGGCCGGCACTGGTGAGGTCTAGTACCTCTAGCAGGCGCTGCTCGGCAACGCCGTCGGGGTCTTTCCAGCGGCTGGCTCCTAGGGCTGCACCAGCAGCAGCGGCTGCCGTACCAGCGCTGCGTGCGCGTGTGCTAGGAGCGGCTGCCTGGGTTTGACGCGGGGTACTGGCGTTGCTTGTACTGCTGGCACTACGGGTCTGTGCCGCTGTGGGCAAGGCCGCACCGCACAACAGTAAAGCAGCGCACAAAATGCCCAAACTGCTGCTGGTGCGGCGCAAAAGCCAGGGTGGGGGGTAGGTGTTAGGTAAGTTTTTTGCGGTCAACACGGCTGCACTACTCTTTACTGACTGACGGACTCACGGGTAATCAGCCAGCGGCCTTGGCGCTGCTCTAGCACCAAGAGTTTGCCGGTGTTGG
>JAHAYB010000193.1 GCA_018384835.1 Comamonas sp. | reverse complement strand
GTTAGAGGGGCAGGCTGAAACAGCGCCTAGTGTTACCCCGATAACTGTGCAAGTGGAATTAGCAGAGGCGGTTTAAGGCTTTTGATTTTGATAGCTCGCTGCTTCCTGTTTGAAGTGACAGCTTGGGTTTTTAGCGCTGTAAGCAGGGTCTCGCCCCGGCGGGCGACTTAATTTAATGCCCCCGCAAGAAAGTAAGCAAAGAAAGCGCGTGGCGCGGCCTGTGCCGTGGAACTCGCTACGCGCCGCTATGCGGCGCTGCGCTCAAACAGCCACGGCAAGTCAGATTGGCTAGCACCATGCCTTATCAACGTCTGCGCTCCTTCTTGAAGTATTGAGTTTTTATGACTGCGTCTATTTCCCCCGCCCTGCAAGCCAAAGATATCGCCCTAGCCCACCAACCCGGCCAGTGGCTGTTGCAAGACTTCAGCCTAGACATTGCCCCCGGCGAACTGGTCGTGCTGCTAGGCCCCAGCGGTGTAGGCAAAAGCTCTTTGCTGCGCGTACTGGCGGGCTTGCACCAGCCCCAGCGTGGCACGGTGCATTTGCATGGGCAGGCGCTGACGGCTCCTCACCCACGGGCGGCTTTTGTGTTTCAGCAAGCGCTGTTGCTGCCTTGGCTGGATGTGAGCGCCAATGTTGGCTTTGGTCTGGATTTTCACCACCAGCCGCGCAGCAGCCGTGCCGAGCAGGCCGAGCGCATTGCGCAAGCGCTGGCCGCCGTTGGGCTGGCGCACCATGCCCATGCCAAGGTGCAAGCGCTATCGGGCGGCATGGCGCAGCGCGTGGCTTTGGCGCGTGCTCTGGTGCGCCAGCCCAGCGTGCTGCTGCTGGATGAGCCTTTTAGCGCCCTGGATGAAGTCACCCGCGCTGAGATGCAAAGCCTGCTGCGCCAACTTGTGAGCGACCAAGGTGCGGCAGCGGTGCTCGTCACCCACGATATTGATGAGGCACTCACCCTGGCTGACCGCGTGCTGCTGCTGGGGCAAAGGCCGGGGCGCATTATTGGGCAGTGGACTTGTAGCGAACCCTTCCCGCGTGTGGATGCCGCCCTCAGCATGAACCACCGCCGCGTTGAAATTTTGCACTGCCTGCGTCAGGCGCGGATTGACCCGGCCAGCGCCCACAGCAGCGCCCCCGTTCTGGATTTTGTGATTTAAGAAAGACACCCCCACTATGCAACGCCGTGATTTTCTCCAGCTCGCCAGCCTGTTTACTGCCGCTGGCAGCCTGCCCCTGCTGCAAGCCTGCGGCCAGCGCCAAGCGCAGCAGCCCGATGCGCCGCTGCGCATTGGCTATCTGCCTATTACCGATGCCACGCCCTTGCTGGTGGCGCACAGCCAAAAACTGTTCGAGGCCGAAGGCGTGGCCGTAGAAGCGCCCGTCATGTTCCGCAGTTGGGCGCAGTTGCTCGAAGCCTTTATCAGCGGCCAGGTGAACGTGGCGCACTTGCTCGCCCCCATGACGGTCTGGGCGCGTTATGGCAGCAACTCCCCCCTGAAAGTGCTGATGTGGAACCACATGGCAGGCTCGGCGCTCACGGTGGCTCCTGACATTGCCCAAGTCGCCGACCTAGGCGGGCGCACGGTGGCGATTCCCTTCTGGTACTCCATCCATAACGTCGTGCTGCAATACCTGCTGCGCGAGCAGGGGCTGGAAGTGACGGAAAGCGAGCAGCCCAGCGCCCGCCAAGTGCGCCTGGTGGTGATGGCGCCATCAGACATGGTGGCTGCGCTGGCGGCGGGCAGCATTGCCGGTTTTATCGTGGCCGAGCCTTTTAACGCTATTGCAGAAACCAAGGGCATGGGCAAGGTGCTGCGCTTTACCGGCGATGTCTGGCGCAACCATGCTTGCTGTGTCACCGTGGTGCATGGCGCAGATGTGGAGCAGCGCCCCCAATGGGTGCAGAAAATCAGCAATGCCCTGGTGCAAGCACAGCGCTGGACGCTAGAGCACCGCCAGGAAACCGCCCAGCTTCTCAGTGCCGAGGGCGCAGGCCGTTACACCCCGCACAGCCCGCAAGCGCTGGCCAAGGTGCTTGCCCCGAGTGCCGAAGATTGGGGGCAGTACACCGCCAGCGGTGCAGTGCGCCACCCCGATTGGCGGCAATCGCGCATTGATTTTCAGCCCTACCCCTTCCCCAGCTATACCGAAACCCTGGTGCAGATGCTGCAACAAACCTATCTGGCAGGCGAGCACCCCTTCCTGCAAGGCTTGAACCCGGCGCAAGTGGCCGCCGAGCTGGTCGCTCCGCAATTTGTGCAGCAAAGCATTGCCCAAAGCGATAGCGCCGCCGCCTTTGGCCTAAGCGCCCTAGCCAATGCCAACGGCCAGGGCTGGAGCCGCCAAGAGGAACTAGCGGCATGAGCATGAGCAGCAGCACCCCTTCTGTCGCAACGTCCGTAGCGGCTTCCGTCGCAGCTACGCCCGCCACCCCGCCGCGTAGCTTGGGCACTTCTCAGAATGCTTCGCAACTTACCAATCCACTGGTTTGGCTGGCGCAGCTTTGGCCACGCCATGCGCTGCTGCGTGCCGTGCTGGGGCTGGGGCTGCTCTTGCTGCTGTGGCAATTAGGCATTGCCATCATGGGGCAGGGCATGCCGATTGCCCGCAAACTGGCTCCTGCACCGGCGCTAGCCAGCCTGTGGGATTTAGCCAGCAGCCCGCGCCTGTGGCAGCACAGCCTGGCAAGCTTGCAGCGCGTGGGCGTGGGGCTGTTGCTGGCCGTTGGCCTGGGGCTGCCGCTGGGCTTGCTGCTGGGGCGCAGCCGCGCTTTTGAGGAAACGGCCAGTGGCGCATTTCAACTGCTGCGCATGGT
>JAHAYB010000191.1 GCA_018384835.1 Comamonas sp. | reverse complement strand
GCGGCTACTGGAACTGCATGGACCCTACCAATGGGTACACCGCTATTCACACAAAAATAATAAAAGACCTACCAATTGAAAAAATAGAAAAAAGATATTTTTTTGAAACCGACATGCTTTACCATCTGAACATTATCCGCGCCGTCGTTCGGGATATTCCAATGCATGCTGTATATAACGATGAAAAATCAAACCTAAAAATATCCAAGGCACTGCCTGAATTTTTGAAAAAAAATATTTCAAGATTCTTTAAACGCTATATCTACCTTTACCTTATCAGAGATTTCAACATCGGCAGCTTATACAGCCTGCTAGGCGGCTTTCTGTGCAGCGCCGGCGGCATCTTTGGGGGCATACACTGGATCAAAGGCATTATGAATGAACAAGCTGCCTCCAGTGGCACCGTCATGCTCGCCGCGCTGCCCATCATCATAGGTATGCAATTTTTAATTGCCTTTTTACATTACGACGTAAGCAACACACCCAAAGAGCCACTGCTGTTGGATTTTTATTGAAATGCAAACCCCTGAAACACCACAGTGCGACCTGTGCAAAACACCCCTGCGCCAAGGCCACACCGCTTGGCATTTTATTTGCCGACAGTGTGGCCTCGAGAAAACCACATTGATTCCACAGATCAATGAAATTCAAACCATCAACGAAACCCAACGTGCCCAAGCACTGCAAAATTTGCGCACACACAATTTTGCCACCCTGCTCTCATGGCTTGGGCAACAGTGTGCCAACCAGCGGCCTGCAGGGCAGCGGCCTACGCTCCTGGAAGTTGGCTGCGCCCACGGCTGGTTTCTGCAGCAAGCCCAAGCAAACTATGCCGCCCAAGGCATTGAGGCCGACCATGCCATGGCCCAGCAAACCCAGGCCAAGGGAATGGCGGTGCGCAGTGGGTTATTTCCGCACATTCTGAAGGCCGATGAGCGTTTTGACCTGATCGTCTTCAACGATGTGCTGGAGCATATTCCCCACGTTTCCTCGGTGCTACAGCATTGCCACCAGCACCTGAACCCTGGCGGTTACGTGGTCATTAATGCGCCCGATAGCGAGGGTATTTTCTACCGGCTGTCAAAATGGCTCACCTACTTGGGCTTGGATGCATCATTTAAAAGAATGTGGCAATGGGGGCTGCCCTCGCCGCATCTTTATTATTTCAATACCGCCACCCTCAAAAAAATTGCCGCTGCCAACCATTTTTCAATGCACAGTGCCATGCCGCTGCCCAGCATTACTTTGGATGGGCTTATCGAGCGCATTCAATACACCGGCAATCATTCAAAAATAAAATCTTGGATAATTTTTTATCTTATTAAGACTTTTTTACCTTGGTTACAAGCTGCCAAGCCAGATATTCGTGTTTGGTTGCTTAAAAAAGAATGAAAAACATTGATTATTTTTACCTGCTCCTCTGCGTCAGCGGAATGTCTGTGGGGCAACTGCTGTTTAAAAAAGCTGCGCTGTCAATGCCCGTTTTCTCATTGCCAGAAATTTTAAAAAACAGCTGGTTTTTATTGGCCATCGGGCTGTACGGCATCACCACCCTGGGCTGGGTCTGGATATTGCGTTTTATCCCGCTAAGCCTGGCCTACCCCATGATGAGCCTGGCCTTTGTGCTGGTGCCCATGCTGGCCTGGCTGGTATGGGGAGAGCCGTTGCACTGGCGCACCTGGGCGGGCAGCGGTTTGATTGTGGCAGGGGTGGCACTGGCTGGCAGCCGCTAAGCGGTGGCGCTATTTAAAAAAAATAGCTTCACACGCTTGATTGCAAAGCATTTCATGCGCATTTAGCACTTAAATCGTTTAATTATCAGCGCGTACAGCTATTAAAAAAGGCACCCCCTTGGGGTGCCTTTTTACATGCTTTGGGGGCGACAGGTGCTCTGGATTTTGCATCGAGAGCACTGGCCCAGCAAACCGCGTTATTGGGCGGGCTTGGCCTGCTCCTCGGCGGGGATTTGCTTGGCATAGTCACCCGCCACCGTCTCCAGCGCCTGGGGCTGCACCTGCACCTGGGCCTTGGCCTTGTCGGCCAGGGCGGCGCGGGCATCGCGGCCCAGGCCGTCGGCCACTTCTTTGATCAGCGCGGCACGCACTTCTTCAAACGGCTGCTTGCCGGCGGGCTTGGTGGCTGTGCGCTGAATGATGTGCAGGCCAAATTGCGACTCAACCGGATCGCTGATCTGGCCATCTTTCAGGGCAAACGCCGTGATTTCAAACTCGGGCACCATGCGGCCTTTGCCGAAAAAGCCCAGGTCACCGCCACGCTGGGCGGAGCCGGTATCGGCGGAATGCTCTTTGGCCAGGGTGGCAAAATCGGCACCGGCGGCCAGCTCTTTGCTGATCTGGTGGGCCTTAGCGCGGGCGGCGGCATCTTTACCGGCAATCAGAATATGGCGCGCCTGCACCTGCTCACCCACCTCAAAACGCTGGGGCTGGGCAATGTAGATGTTGCGGGCCAGGCCCTCGACCTGCTCGGCACTGGGGCGGGCGGCGGCATCGGCACGCTCAAGCATCATGTCCGACAGCACGCGGTCGCGGGCCACCTGCAGGGCGGCTTGCACCACGGGGTCTTTGTCCAGCCCCTGCTCTAGCGCCTGCTGGGCCACAATGCGGCGGGCCAGCAGGTTGCTCACCTGTTGTTCCAGGTTTTTGGTGCGCGATTGCAGTTGGGCTCGAACCTCAGGGGGAATGCGCTGGGCATCGGCCACCAAATCCAGGCTGGTTACCTGCACGCCAGCAGCGCTGGTGCCCACCACAATGGGCTGTTGCAGGCTATCGGCATGGGCAGCCCCCAGGCACAGGGCCAGGGCAGCGGCCACGCCGGCAAGACGGAAAGAACGCATAAATCACTATCCTTTAAAAAAATCAGGGCAAAAAAAAAGCGGGGTTGCCCCCGCTTTTGTTAGTGCCTAGGCCTGAAAAGTTTCAGACCCGTCAGCCTACAAGATTACTTGTAGAAGTGAGGCCAAGTGATGCCGTAGTTGCCCACCATGCCAGCGCTGGCGTTGGGGTTGGAAGCAGCGGTGAAAGCAGCGCCCAGAGCAGGCACGCCAGCACCAAAGTTCACAGCAGCCCAGCCAGAGCCGTAGTCGGTGTCCATGAAGGAATGAGCAACAGCAGCACCCACAGGCGACTTAGCACCGAAGGTAGCCACGGACACTTCGCCGCACAGACGCAGAGGCTTGGCGATGCCAGGCGAGACTACGTGGCCGTTGCGCACACTACCTTCTTCACGGTCATAGATGATCTGGTTATCAGCAGACACGCACAGCTGACCGGTAGCAGCATCTGCCGTCACGTTGGCACGGGTCTTGAACTTGGAAGCCGTCAGGGCTGCTTGTGCAGCCGCATTCCAGCTGATGTAACCAGCAGTGTTAGGAGCCGCGTTGTAGTTGGCAGCCACAATGTAACGACGGGTGGGCATAGAGAACACCCAGTCGGTAGCAGCGTTCAGGCTAGCGTCGTGGTAGAACTGGTTAGAAACGCTAGTGCGGTTGATGGCATCAGTCAGAGCAGCTGCTTGGGTATCTGCATTGGCTTGAGTGCTAGCACCCACCAGAGGGGTGGACAGATCTGGCACGTCAAAGTCTTGCTTCGTCAGCAAATTGTTCTTGAACAGTGGGTCGGCAGAGAACAGGTTGCTCTTTTGCTCAGCCATCTGAGGTGCGTACACAGGGTTGGTCGGAGCGTTAGTAACGGTCAGAGCAGTCGCAGAACCCGAGAAAGTGGTGGATTTCCCCACGTTCATGATGTACCACGAAGCGGTCAGGCTGTTGGTTGGGCCGGGCAGACCAGCGGCCACACCACCGTCGGTGATCGCATCCAGGAAATTGAAAGCGGTGGCAGTGCAAGGAGCCTTGCCATTGACGTGTTTCACAGCCTTGAACAGAGCATCTTCGTTGGCATTACCAGCGGAAGGACGGATCGTTGCCATTTCCAGGATTTCAACGTAGCCTTCGCGGGTTTGAGCATTCTTCAGCTCAGTGGTGTTCCACAGACGCATGCTCAGGCGGTCGGGCTGAGCAGTTGCGCCTTGAGTGCGCACTTCTGCGGGCAGCGTGCAGCTATTGTCAGCGGTGGTCAGTTGCAGACGACCATTGGCGTTGGCGGTAACTACACCGGTCCACACGTCAAAGGGAGACAGGAAAACTTGGAAGTCCAGCAGGTCGTCCGAGTTGGAAGCGCCACGGAAGCGCACTTTGACAGCCTTGGCGTTAGTGGTATCAGTGTTCACCACGTGCAGCACGGTGGCGTTGCCATCTTGCGCGGTGAAGTAGGGCACGATCTGGACGGCACCGGTGCCGCTTTCATTCACATCGAAAGCAGCTTGGGCCATAGCAGCGCCAGAAAAGCCCAGGCCACCAACCATGGTGGCGATGCTCAGGGCCAGAACATTTTTTTTCATACAAATCTCCAAATGGAAAAACGAGAGGGGAAGAAACAACTACCACCACAATGGAAGCGTGCGGCATGGTAGCACAGCAATATCCGAAAGTTTTAGCAGCAAACAGAAATTTATCCGGCTACTGCAAAAAAACAACAACCATGAATAATTGCCATTCAACCAACAGACTGCAACGGATATTGTGCAATGCAATAGGCGCAGAGGGCAATTCTTCGGTTTACCCGTTGTGCAATTGCAACACGCGCAGCAGGGCCTGCGGGCCGCTTAGGGGCGAAAAACCCACCATTGGCCATCTTCCAGAATCCAGGTTTCATCGCTGTAGACGGTGGTGACCAGGCCGGGGATCATGGGGGGGGCTACTTTCAGGCCCTGCTTGAGAACGCAGCGCTGGGGCGGCTCGTCGCAGATGATGCTGACCACTTCGCGCCCCACGACCATGGGCACGCCTGCGTAGTGAACGCGAAAGCGCTCTTGGTCATTGACTTTGCGGTATGAGGGGCTGGTGAATTGGTAAGAGGCTGCAACATCGTTGCGCTGGCGGGCCTCCCAAAAGGCGGCGGAGCGGGCGCGGATTTGCGCTTCGTGGCCGGTGGCTGTTGCCTGCGCAGGGGCCGGGGCGGCTGAAGGGGCCGCAGAAGGGGCTGCGGCGCAGCCCGCCAGTACGGCGACCAGGGCCAAGGCCAAGGCGGAGGTGGTGGTGCGTTGCATCATCATGGCAAGTGCAGTCCTTTCAATCATCAAGAGGTAAGGGGTGGGTAGATAAAAAGCACGTAAAAAGCACGCTCTAAGAATAGGGAACCCCTGCAGGGTTCCCGGCGTGCTGGTTATGTGTGTCATGCAGCGGGGCTGCATTGCGGGGCAAGCGGCCGATCACGTGCCGGATGGGGTGGACGGCGGCGGTGCCAAGGGTGCGGGGGGTGCTTCCTGTGGTGCAGGCAGGGGTGGAGTGGGTTCTGGCTGCGGAGCTGACTCAGGCAGGGCTTGCTCAAGCTGAGGGGCTGGCACGGGCTGCGGTGTTTGCGCGGGCTGGGGCTGCGGCAGGTGGATGGGTTGCAGCAGGGGGGCGAGTTGGCCCATGTGCTGGCGCAGGCTGTCGCCGACTTCGCGCACGTCCACATCGGTGCGCACGACGCGGGGGGTGATGATGACGATGAGTTCGGTGCGTGCGCCGTCGGTGTTGGTGCTGCCAAAGAGGTTGCCGACAACGGGGATGTCGTGCAGCCAGGGTACGCCGCTTTTGCCTTTGGTGGCGCTTTCTTGGATGAGGCCGCCCATGACGATGGATTCGCCCGAGCGCACGGCGACGCGGCTGGAGACTTGGCGCTGCAGGAAGCTGCGTTGCTGGGTGACTTCGTCTTTGGCACCTACGTCGGTGACGGATTGGTTGACGGTCATGGTGACGAGGTTGCCAGCGTTTACAGAAGGGGTGACTTCTAGGCTGACCCCGGTGTCTTTGTATTGCAGGTTGCTGGTGATGAGTTTGCCGTCGCTGTTCATGGTTTGTCCAGCTTCAAACGGTTGCTGGGTGCCAACATTGATGGCAGCAGTATGGTTATCCAGCACCATTAAAGTGGGGCTAGCTACTACTTTTAAGTCGGTTTTGCTGGACAGGGCGTTGAGCACGGCGCGCACGTTGCCCGCCGAGTTACGCACGGTGTAGGAGAAGCCCGCGCCAAGCACGTCGCCCAGACCGCTGCCGCTGCCGCTGCCGGTGCCACTGCTGTTGTTGCTGCCCGTCAGTTGGCCGCTGCCGGTGCGGCCACCACCGCCGCCGCTGCCGTTAAAGGACCATTCCAGGCCGTAGCGCAGGGTGTCGTTTAAGGTGACTTCGATGATGCTGGCCTCGATCAGCACCTGGGTGGGGGGGACATCAAGGCGTTTGAGGGCGGTTTCGATGCGTTCGTATTCGGCACTGGTGCCCCAGACGATGACGGAGTTGTTCAGCTCGTCGGCCATGACGCGAATGTCCCCCAGGGCGGTGACGCTGCCAACGCCGCCGTTGATGGGCTGCCCCGCGTTGCCCATGCTGCCGCCTAAGCCGCTGCCTGCGCCGCCCGCCAGGCGCTGCTGGTTGCCGGTTGTGCTGTTGCTGGTGTTGCTGGTGTTGAGGGTGTTGGTGGTGCTGCTGGTGGTGGTGCTCAGGCCGGGGGCTACGCCGCTGGTGCCAGCGGGGCTGGTGCTGGTGCCGCCGAAGATGCCGGAGAGAACGTCGGCCAGGTGCTTGGCGTTGCCGTTTTGCACGTGGTAGATGTGCAGTTGGGCTTGGCCACCGCCGCTGCCGGGTTGGTCAAACTTGCCCATCCAGCGTTTGACTTGCTCTAGGTAGGGGGCGTAGGGGGTGATGACGAGCAGGCTGTTTAAGCGCTCGATGGGCAGGATGTGCAAGGCCCCGGCCAAGGGGGTGGCACCGAGGCTGCCGCCTGCTGCTGGCGCAGCCGCCGCACCAGCCCGGCCAGTGGCAGGGGTAGGGGCTGCTGCGGCTCCAGCGGCTGGGGCACCGCTGTTGGCTGCGCCGCTGAGCAGTTGCAGGGCGGCGCTGGCTTCCTCGATGCTGAGGTATTTGAGGGGAAAGAGGCCGACGGACATGCCTTCGAGCAGATCGACATCGAAGGTGCGTACAACGTCCAGCCAGCCTTCGGCCTGGGCGCGGGTGCCGCTCATGACGAGGAGGTTGCGCAGGCTATCGACGCGCAGGATGGCTCCGTCGTGCGCCATGGGGCGCAGGATGGCGGCCATTTCCTGCGCTCCGATGTATTGCAGGGGGATGACGATGGCCCCGTAGCCGGGGGCCATGGGGGCGCTGCCATCGGCAACGCGCACGGCTGCGCCCAGGCTGCGCAGGGCATCGACGCGGCCTATGTGGAATACGCCCCGGGTGTCGCGCACCATGGCCAGGCCGTTGGCTTGCAGGGCAATTTCCATGAGGTTGATGGCTTGGTCAGGGGTGACGGGTTTTTTGGTGGACAGGGTGACGTTGCCGCCAATGGGGGGGTGCAGGACGTAGTCCACGTTCAGGATGTCGCCCAAAACGGTGCGCACAAGTTGGGCGACGGGAACATCTTCGAGGTTGAGGGAGACGGCCTGCCCGGTTTCTCGCGTGTAGGGTTTGGGGGTGGCAATGCGCTGGCCGGTGCCGATGATGGTGCGGACGTTGTCGTTGTCGTCGGTTTTCTGGGCTGCAGCGCTGTCTGGGCTGCTGGCCATGGCCGCGGTGCTGCCGGGGGGCTGGTTGGGGTCGGTGCTGAAGTGGCTGACGAATTGGGGCTTTAGGGGGGCGCAGGCGAGCAGCAATTGGCTGATGGCCAGGGTAATGAGGGTGCGCGAGAGGGGCAAGGTGGTCATGACGAATTTCAGGACTTGGTTTTGGAGTTGGTGCCGCCAAAAACGGGACGTTTCTTGGCGGGCTGAGGTTCAGGGGTGGCTTCTTTGGCTTCTTTGGCCTGGGTGGGCGGGGCTTGTTCCCCCGCTGTGGGTGTGGTTACAGCAAAAGGCGATGGCATAGCAGCGCCTTTGGGGGCTGCCGCGGACTGCGGTAGCGCTTGTGTCAAATCGATTTTGTGCACGGGTAGTTGGCGTTTTTGGCCACCTCGGCGAATTTCAATTGCAGTTGGTTGTACGTCAGCCAGTTGCCAGCCTCCCAAGGCTTGGCCTTGCAGGAGACGCTGGGCCTGGCCGTTGAAAAGAATGAAAGCTCCGGAGGCGTGTTCAGAGGCAAAAGTGCCTTGAACTTGGGCTGTGCTCCAGCCGTCGGCCTGGGTAGGATCTTCAGAGGGTGCGGCAGCCAATGGTGGCGGGGGCTTGCGCCCCATGACGAACAAGGGGCGCTCTTGCAAGAGCAAAAGTTGGTCTTGCCGCTGGGGCAAGCGGGTTGCGATGTTGTTGCCGTCTAGGTCGGGCAATGGTGGCAGTAGTTGCGCTACGTCTATGGCTTGCGGAGCGGGCGCGACCCAGCGGGCCTTTTGACTAGGCAGTAGCCATTGCCAGGCCAGCAAGATGAGCAAGAAGGCTGCACTGCCCAGCAGGATGTGCGATGCCGTCCAGCGTGGTGCCTGGTAGGGCGGCAAGGGGTGGGAGGTGGTGGTGTCGGTCATGACTGCTCCCTGGCTTTGTAAAGGCTGATGACCAGCTCGACACCCAAGCTTTGTTCGACTTGGTTGTTAGCACTTTGCAGGCGTGTTTTCAGGTTGATTTGTACCTTGTCTATCCATAGCAGAGGACGGATGTCGCGCAATGCGGCCAAGGCAAGTTGAATGTCACTCCACTTGCCTTCTAGGTTCAGCAGTAATTCAAGGCGCTGGTAGCTCAAGGCTTCGTCCTGGGGGAGGACTTTGACTTGGCTGCTAGAGACTTGTACGCCAACGCGATCCAAGGCGCTGCGCAGTTGTTGCAGGGCATCGTTAGCGTTTGCCTCTGGCTCGCCTTGTGCCGGGTAGAGGTAGAGCGCGGAATGGCGACTGGCTTGTTGCAGGGTTTGGGCAATGGCGTCCTGCTGTGCCTGCATTCCAAGAAGGCGTGCGTAGATGGCCTCCTGGCGCTCAAGACTGTTTTGCCAGGATTGGTGCTTGCCCCACCACCACCAGAGGCCAAGAGACAAAGGCAAGGCCAGAATGAGCAAGAGCAGGGTCTGCAGCAGGTGCCGCTGTTGGCGCAATGTCAAGCGCAGAGGAGGGAGTTGCTTCATGGTGCAGGCGATGGCGCCGAGATGGGCAAAGGCCAGATGGCAAAGGTTTGAGGATCAAGATCGGCTTCAAGGACAAAGTTCTCTTGGCCGCTATTGCCATCCCGGGTAATCGCAGAGGGCATGCGGACACTATGGAAGCCAGGCTCCTGACCTAATAGTTGCTGCACTTGGGTAGCATTGCGGCTTAACCCTTGCAAACGCAGGTGCATGCCTTCGATAACGATGCTCTGGGTGGCAGTGTCGTCAGGCAGCACGCGGGTTAAAGCCGCCAAGACGCTTAAGTGGTCAATTTGTTGTCCCAACAGGGGTGCCAAGGTTTGCAACTCTTGGGCCTGGGTCATTAG
>JAHAYB010000177.1 GCA_018384835.1 Comamonas sp. | reverse complement strand
CTTAGATAGACTGCCCCAGATTGGGCTAACGATTGTTTTAGGCCAATACGCCCTGGCTTGGCACTTGCCCCAAGCACCGCGCCAAGTGACACCAGCGGTAGAGCAATGGCGCACCTACTGGCAGCACACCGTAGTGCTGCCCCACCCTAGCCCGCGCAATAACGGCTGGCTCAAGCGCAACCCCTGGTTTGAGCTGGAATTGCTGCCCGAGCTACGCCACAGAGTGCAAGCGTTGCTTGCCTGAATAATCACTAATCGCCGCTCATGATGCAATCCACCCCCTCCTCGGCTGAACCCCAGCCAACCCTGCCCCCCAGCCCCAACTGGCGTATGTTGCTGCGCATGACGCGGTTGCCGTTTTTGACGCTGACGGCCTCGGCCTGCGTGCTGGGTTTTGCTTTTGCCTGGTCTTGCGGCTGTGGCTTTGATAGCTGGACAGCGGCCATTACCCTGTTGCTGGCGCTAATGGCCCATGCCGGAGCCAATGTCCTCAACGATTACCACGATGCCCGCAACGGCGCGGATGCGGCCAATACCCAGGGGCTGTACCCCTTCTCGGGCGGCTCGCGGCTGATTCAGCAGGGGCTGGTGTCTGAGCAAGATACGCGCCAATGGGCTTGGGCTTTGCTGATTTTGGTGGCGCTAGGCGGCCTGTGGCTGCTAGTGATGAGCGGCGGCGGCCTGTTCTGGATTGGCATCGCAGGCTTGCTGCTGGCCTGGGCCTATTCTGCACCACCCTTGCAACTAGCCCATAGAGGGCTGGGGGAACTGGCCACCGGCCTGGCTTGGTGGCTGGTGGTGCTGGGGGCGGACTATGTGCAGCGTCGCCAGTTTTTAATCATCCCAACATTTACCGCCCTCAGCTTTGCCCTGTTGGTGATGAATGTGCTGATTGTTAACGGCTTTGCCGATGCCCCCAGTGATGCCCAAGTTGGCAAAAACACCTTGGTGGTGCGCCTGGGGCTGCGTGGCGCGGCTTTGCTCTACGGCCTGATTGCTCTGGTGGCGCATGGCTGGCTGGTGCTGGGCGTGTGGCTGTTGATACCGCCGCCCAAGGCGCTATGGGCGCTAGCGTCGCTGCCACTGTCGTTCGTAAGTTTTGGCCTGCTGTGGCGCTATGCCCAGCAGCAGGCCAAGGGCTTACAGCCAGCGGTGCAGCGCCTGCGCCCCGCCGTGGTGCTGGGCATTGCTGCCTGCTTGCTCCACGCTTGGGCGCTGGCGGCAGGGCTGGTGGCTACCAGGGTGTGAGGGCGTATGCAGTAGCCCGGTCTGACCTATATCACTTCAGCGCCTTGTAACGGAAGCGCTTGGGCGCTGCGCCCTCTTCACCCAGGCGGCGTTTCTTGTCGGCTTCGTATTCCTGGTAGTTGCCGTCGAAGAACACCCATTGCGAGTCGCCTTCAGCCGCCAGGATATGCGTGGCAATACGGTCAAGGAACCAGCGGTCGTGGCTGATGACCAGCACCGTGCCAGCGTATTCCAGCAGCGCGTCCTCCAGAGCGCGTAGAGTTTCCACGTCCAAGTCGTTGGAGGGTTCGTCCAGCAGCAGCACGTTGCCGCCTTGAATCAGGGTTTTGGCTAAGTGCAGGCGGCCACGCTCACCACCGGAGAGGTTGCCCACCTTTTTCTGCTGGTCTTGCCCGCTGAAGTTAAAGCGCCCACAGTAGGCGCGGCTGGCCATTTGGAATTTGCCGATGTTCAGAATATCCAAGCCGCCGGATACGTCTTCCCACACAGTTTTTTCATCTGCCAGGCTGTCGCGGGACTGATCTACATAGGCCAGCTGCACGGTTTGGCCGATTTCTGCCGTGCCGCTGTCGGGCTGCTCCTTACCGGCAATCAACTTGAACAGCGTGGATTTACCTGCGCCGTTGGGGCCGATGATGCCGACAATCGCTCCCGCAGGGATATTCATGCTGAGGTTGTCAATCAGCAAGCGGTCGCCAAACGCCTTGGAGACGTTTTTGAATTCAATGACTTTGCTGCCCAGGCGTTCGGCCACAGGAATGAAAATTTCCTGGGTTTCGTTGCGTTTTTGGTATTCGTAGTCGCTCAATTCCTCAAAGCGGGCAATACGCGCTTTGGATTTGGCTTGGCGACCCTTGGCGTTTTGGCGCACCCATTCCAGCTCTTTCTTCAGGGCTTTGGCGCGGGCTTCTTCGCCTTTTTGCTCTTGCTCTAGGCGATTTTGCTTTTGCAGCAGCCAGTCAGAGTAGTTGCCTTTGTAGGGAATGCCGTGGCCACGGTCCAGCTCCAAAATCCATTCTGCGGCGTTATCCAGGAAGTAGCGGTCGTGGGTAATGGCCACAACGGTGCCGCTAAAGCGGTGCAGGAATTGCTCCAGCCAATCGACCGATTCCGCGTCCAAGTGGTTGGTTGGCTCGTCCAGCAGCAGCATATCGGGCTTGGACAGCAGCAGTTGGCACAGCGCCACGCGGCGTTTTTCACCGCCAGAGAGCTTGCCGACCACCGCCTCCCAGGGGGGCAGGCGCAAGGCATCAGCAGCAATTTCCAGTTGGTGCTCAGAGTCAGTGCCCGCAGCGGCAATGATGGCTTCCAGTTCGGCTTGTTCGGCGGCCAGCGCATCAAAATCGGCATCTTCTTCGGCGTAGGCGGCGTACACCTCGTCCAGACGCGCCTTGGCTTGGTTCACCTCAGCCATAGCCTCTTCTACCGCCTCACGCACGGTGTGCTCGGGATTGAGCTGTGGTTCCTGGGGCAGGTAGCCAATGCTCAAGCCCTGCATGGGGATGGCCTCGCCCTCAAATTCCTTATCCACGCCCGCCATGATTTTGAGCAGCGAGGACTTGCCCGAACCGTTTAGCCCCAGTACGCCAATTTTTGCGCCGGGGAAAAATGAGAGAGAAATATCCTTCAAGATTTGGCGCTTGGGCGGCACGGTCTTGGAGAGACGATTCATCGAAAAAACGTATTGAGCCATACTTTAATAAGCAAAGGTGATTAAGAAGTGATTGAGAATTTTTGACAAAATTACCACTGTCTTCATACAGTAGCCAACCGGTGATTATCAACGCATGAGACAATGCACGCCGTCATGGGCTCCAGTTGCCCCTGATATCAGCACTTTTGCTGGGGCGTTTGATGCTGCCAACCCACGCTGGCATCTGCTCCCAACTCCTCCAAACCCCTGTTTGCCTTGCTCACTGGGTCAGCCACCCGCAACGGGAGCTGTTGCCAAGGCCAACACCCTAGCAACCATCTGCCCCCAAAGGGCTATTTGCAACAAGAATGACATTTGAAGACCTCCACCTGGCCAGCGCCATTGTGACTGCCGTACACGAGCAGGGCTATACCAACCCCACCCCCATCCAGGAGCAAGCCATTCCCGCCGTACTGGCCGGGCACGACTTGCTGGCTGGCGCACAAACCGGCACGGGCAAAACCGCTGCGTTTACCCTGCCCATCCTGCAACGCCTCACCCAAGGCGGCACCCAAAAGCCCGCTGGCGGCATACGCGCCCTTATCCTCAGCCCCACCCGCGAGCTGGCAGCGCAAATTGAAGAGAATCTGCGTGCCTATGCCAAGCACCTGCCCGTCAAGTCCACGGTGATTTTTGGCGGCGTGGGCATGAAGCCGCAAATTGACCGCATCAACAAAGGCATTGATGTTCTGGTTGCCACACCTGGCCGCCTGTTGGATTTGCAGCAGCAAGGCTTTATTGACCTGTCCAACGTGGAAGTGTTGGTGCTGGACGAGGCCGACCGTATGCTGGACATGGGCTTTATCCACGACGTAAAAAAAGTGCTGGCACTGCTGCCCGAGCACAAGCAAAGCCTGTTGTTTTCTGCCACTTTCAGCGACGAGATTCGCGAACTGGCCAATGGCTTGCTCAAAAACCCGCAAAGCATCCAAGTCACGCCACGCAACACCACGGTGCAGCGCATCAGCCAGGTGATTCACCCCGTAGGCCGCACGCGCAAAAAAGAGGCGCTGCTACACATCATCCAAACGCATGACTGGAGCCAGGTGCTGGTCTTTACCCGCACCAAGTTCGGCGCAAACCACGTGGCCGAATACCTGACCAAACACGGCGTGACTGCCATGGCGCTGCACGGCAACAAAAGCCAAAGCGCCCGCACTCAAGCGCTGGCAGGCTTCAAAACCGGCGAACTACGCGCCCTGGTAGCCACCGACATTGCCGCACGCGGTATTGACATTGACGAGCTGCCCCATGTCGTCAACTACGAAATCCCCAACGTGCCCGAAGACTACGTACACCGCATTGGCCGCACAGGCCGCGCTGGGCGTGAAGGTCATGCCGTTAGCCTGGTGTGCCTGGACGAAGAAGGCTTCATGATGGAGATTGAACGCTTTACCAAGCAAGAAATCCCCGTGCAGGTATTGCCCGAATTTGGCCCCGCTGCAGACGAAAAGGCCGAGCCGATTGCCATGGGTCGCCAAACCATCTGGGGCGGCGCAGGCAAGCCCCCCAGCCGCGAAGTCATGCAGGCTGCCGCCAAAGCCGCCCGCCAGGAAATGATGGAGCGCATTCGCACCAACAAGGCCAAGCCCTCGCGCACAGCCAGCGCCCCCAAAGAGCGTGCCCCCGTCGCACAAGCTGCAGCACAGGCCAGCCAAGGCGGCTTTGCCCCTAGCGTTGGTGCGCAAGATGGGGCTTACCCCAACTCCAATGCCGGTGCAGCCACTGCGCCACGGCGCACCGGGCAGGGCTATAACCGCTCACGCCAACGCCCTTCGCGCAACAATCCGCGCAGCTCTTCCAACGCCAATGCGCAGGCGGGCGCTCCCTTCTCCCCGGCAGAGGCGCACGCCCACCACGGCGGTGCAGGCCAGCCTGGCAACCGTCCCGCCCGCCCCACCCGCGAGCGTGAGCGCGAACGCCCCATGGCCGCCAGGGTACACAACGAGCAAGAGCACTACAGCGCCCGCTTTGAGCACCAACCCCCCAGCAACGCCCACCTGGGCACGCAACTGGGGCGACCCATACACAAAGCACCACGCAGCAGCGCAGGCGGCCAGCCCGACCCCACCCGCACCAGCATTGACCTGATGGCCGAGCGCCCCCGTCGCGGAGGTGCAGGCGGCTTTAGCGGCGGCCCAGCCAGCAATAACCGCCGCCGCAGCGGTGGCGGTGGTGGTGGCTACAACCGCTAAACTGCCCAACCGCTAAATTGCCAAATTGCTAAACCATTGAGCGGCTGACAACAGCGCAACCGCTTATTAGGTTTTTATCAGGTTGATTAGGCTGATTAGCCTGCTTGCTGTAATGAACCAGTCCGTATAGCCGTGTAGCCGTATAGCTGTGCGGACGGGTTTGTTTTTCACCCTCACCCCCTTGACTTTTGCATCATGTCCAAGCGTTTTTCTCCCAGTCCAGCCAGCCTTATCAAGCGCACGACCGGTATCAGCCGCTGGTTTTGGACGGCAGCTTGCCTGGCCAGCTTGGCCGCTTGCTCCAGCACCCCACTACCACAATGGCCGCTGCAACTACCAGGCAGCAGCCCTCGTCCCTCGGAAAGCACTTCCATTCCAGTTGTCGAGTCCACAACGCCGCCAGATAGCGGTGTTGCCAGCACCACCCCGGTGCGTCAAAAACCCATCGTCGCCTTGCCCTACAGCCAAGAGGTGGCCGACTACTTCCCCGACCCAGCGCAAAGCTACGACACCCCTGGCCTGAGCGACGAAGGCCAGCACTACACCAGCAACCAAGCGCTCAATCAACTGCTCTACCAACTGCCGTTGCACAGCGCTGATGCCTCCCAAGCGCCCAATAACTTGCGCCTGGCGGTGCTAGAGGCCGGTAGCAGCCAGCAAGGCCAGCCGCTCTACGCCGTCTTAGCCGCCCGCCTAGATGACCTCAGCCCCGACGCTTTGGACGACAGCCGCCGCCCCACCGTAATGATTGTGGCTGGCCAGCAGGGCAACGCCCCCGCCTCCACCGAGGCGGTGCTGGCGCTGCTAACACAGCTCAAACCAGAAGGCACGCTCTACCCCCTGCTAGAGCACTTGCAGCTTTTGCTGGTGCCGCGAGCCAACCCCGATGGCTTTGAGCAAGGCATTGCCGACACTGCCAACGGCATTGACCTGCGCCAAGACCATCTACTGCTACACAGCCCCGAGGCACGAGCGCTGGCCAGCCTTATCAACCGCTACCGCCCCGCAGTGGTGCTAGAGCTGGGGGAATACCCCGCCCTTACCCCCCGCACCGAGCTAGGGCTGCTCGCCGTCAGCCTGCACGACCTGGGGTTGCAATACGCCCTGACCCCTAATGCCCACGAATTTGTCATCAAGGCCGAGCGCGAATGGTTTCACCTACCGCTGACCCAGCAACTTCCACAAGCGGGCTTGCGCGTCGATTGGCTCTCTCACACCGTAGCGGCGAACGCCCAGCAAAATATCCAGGCTGGCTTGGCCATGCAAAGCCTAGAGCCGCACAGCTTGGCCAACGTTACGGCTTTGAAGCACGGCATTGGCCTGAGCATCCACAGCCGTGGCAGCGATATGGGTCCCAACCACTTGCAGCGTCGTGTTCATAGCCTGGTGCAGGTCAGCCAAGTCGTGCTGCAAAGCACCGCCAAACACGCCAAAAAACTGCAAGAGGTGCAAGCCTTTGCCGCCCGCGATAGTGCCGCCAAAGCCTGTGATGGCACCCTCGACATCAGCGCCAAGCTGGGGCGCACAGAGCGCACCATTAGCCTTATCAACACCGAAACGGCGGCTATTACCGAGCAGCTTCTGCCTTGGTACAGCGCCCTAGAGCCGCAAGCGGCCGAGCGCACCAGCCGCCCTTGTGGCTACTGGCTCTCGCCCGAGGCGCAAAACCTTGCCGCCCAGCTTGACCAACTGGGCGTGCGGGTGCAGCGCATTGCCGACCTCTCGCCCCTAGTGGCAGAGGGCTACACCGAAGAAGCCCCGTTAGCCCCAGAGGATAAAAAAGGCACAGATGCAGGCGCAGGTACAAGCAGCCGCATCCAAACCCAGCGCATCCTGATGGATGCCACCCCCGGCAGCTACTACATCAGCTTGAGCCAGCCTTTTGCCCATCTGGCCAGTGCGGTGCTAGAGCCTCATAGCCCCTTTAGCAGCTATCGCCAAGGCACTTTGGGGCAATTGAGCCAGCTAGCCCGCGTCATCACCCCACCCGACCTAGTGTTTGCGGAGGATGATTAAACCGGTTTAGCCAAGTCGGCTGAAGCACTACTGCTGCAACTGCGCCCACACCTTATCCAACCGCTTGACGCTGACCGGATAGGGCGTGCGCAGCTCCTGGGCAAAAAAGCTCACGCGCAGCTCTTCCAGC
Source organism: Comamonas sp. (assembly GCA_018384835.1). Lineage (GTDB taxonomy): Bacteria > Pseudomonadota > Gammaproteobacteria > Burkholderiales > Burkholderiaceae_C > Comamonas. The sequence continues at coordinate 1,035 of JAHAYB010000177.1, read as the reverse complement.
ATCCAGCGGTATTCCTGCAAACGCGCATCCGTTTGGCCTTTGCGCTGCGCTAATAAGCGTGTGTAGCGCTGCTCTAGTGGCAGCAGCTCCTTGAGTTTGGCGGCATCGCGGGCGGGGTCAGCGCGGTATTTGTCCAGACGCAAAACAATCGCTTTGAGGTAGCGCCCAAAGTGCTGCAACTGCCCCCAGGGCGTTTGCGCAATAAAGGGCTTGGGCATGAGCTGCTGCAACTGCCGCGCTGCGTCTTGCGTGGCCTCGGGGGCGTTTTTGGTGTCTTTGATTTTGCGCTGCGCCAGGGCGTAGTCCTGCAAGATGCTGGCAGCCAGGCGAGCCACTTCATTGGCAATCAAGGTCAGGCGGCTGCGCCCTTCTTGAATGCGCTGGGTAAATTGCGCGGCGCTGGTGGGTAGCGGCGTTTGTAAAAAAGCACGCTCCAGCGCCACTTCCAGAATCTGGGTGCGCAGCTCTTCCAGTGTGCCCAGCGGCATATAGGCCACGGCCATGGCTTGCAAATCGGGCAGGTTTTTTTCCAGATACTTCAGCGCGTCTTTGACCTGCAAGGCGCACAGGCGGCGCAGCCCCAGGCGGTGGCGGCTGGCGGCCAGCTCTGGCTCGTCAAACACCTCAATGGTGACGGCATCGCCTTGGTCAATCAGCGCGGGAAAGCCAATCAGGCTTTGCTGGCCTTTTTGGATTTCCAGCAGCTCGGGCAATTCGCCAAAGCCCCAGTCGGTGTAGCGCTGCTCGCTTTGTACAGGGGCTATGGCTGGGGGGGCGGTCGAGGCAGTAGAGGTGGTAGGGACGATAGAGGCGGCAGCCGAGGTAGTGGCCGCTTGCTGTGGTGTACCCAGGGTTTTTTCCAGCTTTAGGCCAGCCAGCGCCTGAAACGCCCCCCGCGCCTGGCCGCCCCATTGCGCTTTTAAGGCGGCCAGATTGCGCCCCTGCGCCAGTTGGCGGCCATGCTCATCGACTACGCGAAAATTCATGGACAGGTGGGCATTGAGCATGTCCGGCTTGAAATCAGCCAGTTTGATG
>JAHAYB010000175.1 GCA_018384835.1 Comamonas sp. | reverse complement strand
CAGGGTTTGGCGGCTGGCTGCATCGCTAGCCAGCAGGCGGTTGCCCGGCACAGGGGTAAAGGGCACAGCCAGCAGCGCCTTGGGGTAGTAGCGCAGGCCGTTCTGGGCGTAGGCATCCGCCCAAGCCCAATCAAACACATATTCCCCGCGTGAGTGGGTTTTCACATACAGCAGGCAGGCGGCTAGCAGGGGGGCAGCTTCCTCTTCGTTGTCCTCGCTGGCGTACAGGCAGCACCACAGCGGGCTCCAGCCGGTTTGCGGGCAGGCGCTATGGCTGTCGTGCAGTGCCTGCAAATAGGCGTGCTGCATAAACGGCGTGGGCTGGCTTTGTTGCGCTAGCAGGGCATCCCAGGCGGCGGCTTGGTCGGCACTCAGGGCGTTTTGCAGGCGTAAGACAGGGGCTGTGGGGGAGGTGGTTTGCATAAGAAAGCGTTAGCCCTTGCCTGCTTCCTTGTTGTGGCTTTGGGGTTGGGGTGATTGGGGCGCAGTTTTTGCAGGGCGTTCGTAGTTGATGAACTTGGGGTAGAACTCTGCCACCGCCGGGCCTTTGAAGTCCCAGCCAACGCAGCGCCCTAAGAAGCCGGGGGGCTGGTCGTCCTCCGTGGTGAAGGCCGACAAAATGCTTTGGAAGGCGGCGGTAGCCATATTCAGCAGCAGCTCGCGCATGTGGGTGCAGCCTTTGATTTCGCCCAAATGGGTATCAATAGCCTTGCGCCAGCCACGCGCCATGCAAGCGCCCACCATGTTCTGCATGGCCGCCAGCGCCTGCGGGCAGCCTTGCAGGGGGTGGGAGGGCATGGCCGCCTCCAGCGCATGTACCACCAGTTGCTTGTCCATGGTCACGCGCAGCTGCATGTGGTGGATGGGCTGGCCTGCGGGATGGGTTTTGCCGTTGAGTAAGGTGATGTCTGTGGCTTTGACATCTATTAGCTCGCCCTCCATGTCCCACAGGCCATCGCTGCGCTCGAAACTTTGGTAGGTAATGCGGCGAATGTGGCGGGGCTGGCGGTCAGGTTGAGGGGCAGAGAGGGCAGAAAGCGTCATACAAATCGGACTGTTGTTGTTCAAAGGGGCTGGCTTTGCAAGTCTGGCGCAAGCCAAGGGCGCATAGAATACAAAGTTTTTCGTGCCTGGGCTGGGGTGGGTGTGTTGCCCTTGTTCAGGTTGCTGTCCTCCCGCTCTTAGCTGATTGGTTTTTCCATGTCTTTTGAAAAAGTTACCCCCGGTAAAAACGCCCCTGAAGCCTTCAACGTCGTCATTGAAATTTCGGCCAACGCTGACCCCATCAAGTACGAAGTAGATAAAGACACCGACTGCGTGTTTGTGGACCGCTTCATGGGCACGGCCATGCACTACCCCTGCAACTATGGCTATGTGCCACAAACCCTGTCGGGCGACGGCGACCCGGTGGATGTGCTGGTGCTCACCCCCTATCCCCTGCCTCCCGGCGTAGTCGTGCCTTGCCGCGCCTTGGGCATTCTGGAAATGGAAGACGAGGCCGGTGTGGATGGCAAGGTGCTGGCTGTGCCCACCAAGAAAATCCTGCCCGCTTACGACAAAATCAACAGCTTGGAAGATGTGCATGAGCTGACCTTGCAGCAAATTGCCCACTTCTTTGAGCATTACAAAGACTTGGAAAAAGGCAAATGGGTCAAAGTGCTGGGCTGGAAGGGTATTGAAGCGGCGCACAAGGAAATTACCGACGGTATCGCCAACGTGCAAAAAGCTTAACCTCCTGGCCTGCTGCTGGCCAATACCTCCTAAAAATACAGCGCTAGCAGCAGAGCAGGTTGGTCAACGCATTCTTAGGCGGAAAGGACTGCGCTAGTTCTGCCTCACCAGCGCAGGTACGCCGCCTTGCAGCAGTTGCAACACCATGTGCGCAATCTGCGTATAGGACAAATCCCCCTCCGGCTGGAACCAGGTGAATAGCCAGTTCAACATGCCAAACAGCAGCATGGTGGTGGGCTTGGCCAGCCCTTGTGGCTGCAACTGCGGCCAAGTGCTGCTCAAGGCTTGGGCAAAGCTATCAACCAAATCGCGCTGGGCTTGCAGCACTTGCGCTTGCGCTTGGGGCTGCATGAATTTCACATCCTCCACCAGCACGCGGTGGGCATAGCGTGCCTGGGCGTATTCCTGCACAAAGCTTTGAATCAACGCCTCCAAAAAAGCCAGCGCCTTTTGCTGCTCGGTGCTGGCCTGCTCGGGTTTAGCGCTGCTGGTGCTTGTACTGGCCTGGGTGTGCAAAGCTTGCTCCACCAGGTTTTGCAGGCGGCTGACATGGCCTTGGGCAATCTGCACCAGTAAATCGTGCTTGTCCACAAAGTAATGGTAGAGCGCGGGTTTGGACAGGCCGCAAGCCTTGGCCACCTGGTTCATGCTGGTCGCCCAGTAGCCTTGTAGGGCAAACAGTTCGGCGGCCTGCTGCAAGATGGCTTGGTGTTGTTCTTCGTAATTAGCGGCGCGCCCTCTGGCCATGGCGGTGCTCCTTCAAGCAGGGGAAAAAAGATAGGGGATACTACCAAACTAGGTAGTACCCCCTATATATATTGCGCAGCTTGAATGCGCGTAAGTGCGCTTTAGTGCGCGTTATACAGCGTGGTTGATGCCTCAATTCTGGGCAAAAAACCCTTCGGTGTGAATCAGCTCATCCTTGGCACCCAGGGCTTTGGCGGCAGCTACGCAGTCATCGACAAAGCTGGTCGTGCCGGCCACAAACACGCTGTGGCCGCTCAGGTCAGGAAAGTGCTGCCCCAAAATAGCAGGAATGCGTCCCTGCAATACCCCTTCCTGCTGTCCACGGGTAAGCGTGGGCATATAGCGGAATTTGGGATAACGCGCCTGCCAATAACGCATTAGGCCAATGTCGTACAAATCCTCTGCCTCACGGGCGGAGAACATCAGCGTGACCGGCAGCTTAAAGCCTCGGCGCAACGCCGCCTCTGCCAGCGACAAAATCGGTGCCAGGCCAGAGCCTGCCGCCAAGCACAGCACCGGCGTATCCACCGAGGGGTCGCCAATAAATGTGCCGTGTGGGCCGGAAAAGCGCAGGTTTGCGCCCAGCTCTACCTCATCGTGCAGCCAGCGGCTGGTGCGGCCTGCGGGGCTGTCGGCCTCGTCGGCATCCACGCGAGTGACTTGCAGGCGGATTTCTCCATCTGGGCGCGGGGCGCTGGCTAGCGAGTAGCTGCGCACCGGTATGCCTTGGCTGGTATCGCCCAGTTGCACATACTGCCCCGGCCAAAAGCGCATAGGCTCACTCAGGGGGCGCAGCACAAATTCGGTGATGCGCGGTGTGCGGGCAATGCGATCCACCAGCACGGCGTATTGCCCCTCGCGGGCGGGAAAGAGCTGGGGCTTGGCATCTTCCGTGCCCCATTCAATTTCCAGCGTATCGGTCAGGGGCTTGGCCATGCACATCAAGCCATAGCCCTGGGCGCGCTCGTCTTGTGACAAAGCCATGTCCAGCACAAAGCCTTGGTCAAACTCGCCATCGAGTACTTTGACCTTGCACTCACCACAAGCACCGGCGCGGCAGTTATTGGGCAGGGCATAGCCTGAGCGCTCCAGCGCCTCCAGCACGGTTTGGCCACTTTCGCAAATGACGGTTTGACCGGAAGGGGAGAGCTTGATGTTGCTTGTCATAGTGGCAATTCTTTATTTGAGAAAAGTGGCTGATAAAACAGTGTTGCAAGCCCCCGCTTGCCTCTGCTCAATGGGGAAGCAAGCGGGGGTGAGGGCTTAGAACACAGGGATGATGTCGTCCATATCCACATCCGAGACTTCCTCGCCCGTAATGCCCACTTCGGGGATGGCGGGGAAGGGGATGTCGTACTTATCCAGCGCCCCTTTGAGGTTCAGAATGGCGGTGCGCCAGTTGTTTTTCTTGGCCTCGTACTCAGGGATAGCAAAACCGGCGGCGCGCGCTATAGCCTCACCATCGCGCTGGTTCTGGATGAAGTCTTCGGGCAAATCCCAGAAGTCCATGGGTGGCTCAAACAACACTGCCGATAGGAACAGATAACCAGCGCGAATTTGCTTGGTAATCAGGCTGCGGTCTTCGGCGGCAATTTTGGGGTAGTCGCGCTCCATCAAGGCCAGGCAAATGCCCATGTGGCGGCCTTCGTCCTTGCCGATGTTGCGGAAGGCTTCCTTGAACACTGGCTCGGTACAGCCCGCTGCCATCTGGTGGAAGATGGTGGCAGCAGCAATCTCACCCATCAGGAAGGAGCTGAACAGCACCGCCAAGCTGTACTTGGGCACAGCGGTTTTGTAGCCATTCCAGTAGCGCCCACCGTTGAAGTACAGCCATTTGGCGTTCTTTTGCAGGCGCTTGCCCAGCTCGGTTTTGGGTTCGTAAGTGATGGGGTCGGGGTGCCCCAGGAACTTGGTGATGGCCATGCCGCACATTTGCTCATGGTTTTGCTCGTCTTGGGTGACGCTGAAGAAGCAGCGGCGCACGGCATCTTCTTCATGCGCTTCGTAGGTTTTGATGAGGGCAGCGGCAAACACGGGTGGCGCAGAAGCGTCAAACACCGACAGCAGCGTCCACCAGTAGGCGATGGCTTCGCGCTCTTCCCAAGTGTATTTTTCAACGTCGAAGGTATCCCAGGGCAGTTTCTTGGGGTCCCACACCTCGCGGCGCGATGCGTCCCAGATTTCTTCCAGTTTCTTGGTGTGTTGATGCCAAGACAGGGGGTAGATATTGGGCTGCTCGGTGGCAGGCGGGAACTCCATGGTTTGCGCGAGTTTTTCCTTGTTCATGCTGTATGTCTCCTCGTGAAAAAGCATAATTTACCGATTGGTCGGTAGATAATACTGCACTATGGAGCGGTTCTACAAGCAATGCTGAGTCCTGAAAAACCCCAGGTAAATAAAGCCCTACACTGTGTTAAATAGGCCAGCGCTATGAGCTATGAGCAACTACAGACTATCGGCTATGGGTTTAACCTCGGTCTTTGCACACCTTGCATTCGGGGTTGCGGGTGGTGTGCATTCGGCTAAATTCCATGCTGCGGCCATCGAGCATCCAAAGCCGCCCGGCCAGGCTGTGGCCTATGCCCACTATCAGCTTGAGCGCCTCTGCCGCCTGCATACTGCCCACAATGCCCACCAGGGGGGCGAGCACGCCCATGGTGGCGCATTGCACTTCTTCAAATTCGGCATCCGGCTCAAACAGGCAGGCGTAGCAGGGGCTGTCTGGCTGGCGGGGGTCAAAGACGGTGATTTGCGCATCCAGCCGTATGGCCGCCCCGCTGACCAGGGGCACACCGTGGCGCACGCTGGCAGCGTTCAGGAGCTGGCGGGTGCGGTAGTTGTCGCTGCAATCGAGCACCACGCTGGCGCTGGGCAGCAGGCGGTCAAGTAAGGCAGCGTCAGCGCGTTGCTGCACTGGCTCAATGTGGGGGTGAGGGTTCAAATCTGCCACGGCCTGCGCTAAGGATTGCACCTTGGCCATGCCTACGCGGGCGCTACTGTGGGCAATTTGGCGTTGTAGGTTGCTCAGGTCCACCACATCGTCATCAATCACGGTGATGCGGCCTACGCCACTAGCGGCCAGGTAGAGGGCTGCGGGTGCGCCCAAGCCGCCCGCGCCCAAAATAACGGCGTGGGCGGCCAGTATGCGCTCTTGGCCTTCAATGCCAATTTCATCGAGCAGGATGTGGCGCGAGTAGCGCAGTAGTTGTTCGTCGTTCATAAGGGGTTTATTTGCAAAAAAACAGCCGGTAAAAACCGGCTGTGTTGTGTTGTGGTGTGGTGTGGAATGTTTTGGCGGGTGTTTAGAACGGCTGCGGCTTAATCGTCGCTGTCTTCATCGCCCTCATCACCATCGATGATTGCATCGTCTTCCTCGGCCTCGTCGGCTTCTTCGTCCTCGTCAGGCTCAATCTGGCGCTCAGTCAGGGTTTGGCTGGCTTTGACGGGTAAGCCCTTGAGCTGGTTGAGCGCTTGCTGTAACTGAAAGTCTTTGTCCGAGCCAAACTCGGGCAGGCGACGCTCTTCCAGGGGCTTTTTACTTTCTTCCTCTAGGCGCTTGCGGGCTTCTTCGCGGGCTTTTTCACGGGCGTTGGCGGCGGCTGTCTCGTCGGCCACGTCCACGGTCAGGTGCTTGTCTAAGTCGGCCTCGCGCATACGCAGGGCGGCAAAGAGGTCGCCCTCTGGCGTTTCATCGAGCATGACATCGGGCACGATGCCCTTGGCCTGGATGGATTCGCCGCTAGGGGTGTAGTACAGGGCGGTGGTGAGCTTCAGCCCCGTATCGGGCCCCAGGGGGCGCACAGTTTGCACCGAGCCTTTGCCAAAGGTTTGGCTGCCCATGACGGTGGCGCGTTCGTGGTCTTGCAGTGCGCCGGCCACAATCTCGCTGGCTGAGGCCGAGCCTTCGTTGACCAGCACCACCAAGGGCACTTGCTTTAAGGCGGCGGGGAGTTTTTCTAGCGGGTCGGCGCGGCCACGGCGGGCGTAGAACTCGGGGTCAGCTTTGAAGATGGCTTTGCTTTCTTCTAGCTGGCCATCGGTGCTGACCACAGTCACGCCCTGGGGCAGGAAGGCGGCGGAGATGGCAACCGCCGCATCCAGCAGGCCGCCGGGGTCGTTGCGCAAATCCAGCACCAAGCCTTTCAGAGCCGGGTCTTGCTGGTACAGCTCAGAGACTTTGCGCACAAAATCTTCCACCGTGCGCTCTTGGAACTGGCTCAGGCGCACCCAGCCGTAGCCTGGCTCAACCATCTTGGCTTTAACGGACTGGGTTTTGATTTCTTCGCGGGTGATGGTGACGGGAAAGCTACGCCCCTCATCACGGCGCAAAATGGTCAGCGTCACCTTGGTGTTGGGCTGACCGCGCATACGCTTGACGGCCTCGTTCAGGCTTAAGCCTTTGACGGCGGTGCTGTCAATTTTGGTGATGAGGTCGTTGGTTTTCAGGCCAGCGCGGTCGGCCGGAGAGCCTTCAATGGGCGAGACGATTTTGATTAGCCCGTCTTCCTGGGTGATTTCAATGCCCACGCCGACAAACTTGCCGCTGGTGCCCTCGCGAAATTCTTTGAAGGTTTTTTTATCAAAGTATTGCGAGTGCGGGTCTAGGCTAGAGACCATGCCAGAGATGGCATCGGTGATGAGCTTTCTGTCATCGACCGCCTCGACATAATCGCTTTTGATGATGCCAAAGACGGCCGAGAGCTGCTGAATCTCCTCCAGCGGCAAAGGGGTGATGCTGCCACGCGCTACGGTTTGTAGCGAGACGGTAGTCAGCGCCCCAGCAAGAACGCCAACAGAGACCCAGCCGGCTATTTTGAATTTTTGACCCATAAATATGCTTTCCTGTGTGCTTGCGCCTGGCTTGCTGCGGGGGCAAGGCTTAGGCTTTGCCCTGAGCGGCAACAGCGGCTGCGGCTTTGGCGGCGGCCTCGGCATCGCCTAGGTAGTAGTTGCGGATGGGCTGGAGGTTGGCATCCAGCTCATAAACCAGGGGGATGCCGTTGGGGATGTTTACGCCCACGATGGCATCGTCAGCAATGTTGTCCAAGTATTTGACCAGGGCGCGAATGGAGTTGCCATGCGCCGATACCACAATGCGTTTACCAGCTTTGATGTTGGGAGCCAGGCATTCTTCCCAGAAAGGCACGACGCGGGCCACGGTGTCTTTGAGGCATTCGGTCAGCGGGATTTGCTCGGCGGCCAGGGCGGCGTAGCGGCGGTCTGCGCGTTCGCTGCGTGGGTCGTTGGCCTCTAGGGCGGGGGGTGGGGTGTCGTAGCTGCGTCGCCAAACTAGCACTTGCTCATCGCCGTATTGCTGGGCGGTTTCGGCCTTGTTCAAGCCTTGCAGGCCACCGTAGTGGCGCTCGTTTAAGCGCCAGTCTTTGATAACGGGCAGCCAGGTGCTGTCCATATTGTCCAGCGTGTGCCACAGGGTATGAATGGCGCGTTTGAGCACGCTGGTGTAGGCCAAGTCAAAGGCAAAGCCCTCGTCTTTTAAGAGCTTGCCCGCCGCTTGGGCTTGGACAATGCCGGTGGCAGTCAGCGCCACATCGGTCCAGCCGGTGAAGCGGTTTTCCAGATTCCAGGTTGATTCGCCGTGACGGATAAGAACTAATTGGTACATAGCAAGAAAAGCACACACAGGCGCTTAAAGAGAAGGGAAGAAAAGGGGTGAAAAGGGCGGTGAGAGCGCATCTGCCCAAGGGCTGGTAAACCCGCGATTCTAGGGCGTGCTGCTCCTAGGCGACGATGACGAGGGCGGGAACTGCCTAAAATCGCGGGCTTTGCCGGGTATTCGCTGGATATTCGCTGGATATTCGCTAGGTATTTTTCAATGCCTAGTGCTTTGCCTGGTGCTGTCTTGGCCTGGTCTTCGCTTTTCCCCCACGCTTAAATTCCCAAAGGATTGTTGTGACTTTTTTGATTGAAAACTGGCATTTGTTTTTACTGGCGCTTGTCTCCGGCCTGCTGTTGATGCTACCTGCCTTGCGCGGCGGCATAGGCGCAGGGCTGTCGCCCCAGGATGCGGTGCAGCGCATTAACCGCGAAAAAGCGGTGGTAGTGGATGTGCGCGAGCCTGCTGAGTTTGCCAGCGGCCATATTACCAATGCCAAAAATGTGCCCTTGGCTCAACTGCAAGAGCGTTTGCCCCAGGTGGTAAAAAATAAGACGCTGCCCGTGGTGCTGGTATGCGCCACAAGCCCACGCTCGGTACGCGGCCAAGCCATTGCCCGCAGCCTGGGCTACGAGAAGGCCGAGGCCATGGCCGGCGGCATGAATGCTTGGCGTGCGGCCAACCTGCCTGTTACCAAGGCGTAAAGCACCATAAAGCACACACCAAGCCCAAAGCCAAACACGACGAAGCACCGTCAAACACTGTGAAAGGAATCATTGCTATGCAAACCGTCAAGATGTACACCAGCGCCGTCTGCCCCTACTGCACCCGTGCCAAGCAACTGCTGCAAGCGCGTGGCGTGCAAGAGGTGCAGGAAATCCGCATCGACCTAGACCCCAGCGCCCGCGCCGAGATGATGCAGGCCAGCGGCGGGCGGCGCACCGTGCCGCAAATCTTCATTGGCGATACCCACGTAGGGGGCTGCGATGATTTGATGGCGCTAGATGCCCAAGGCGGCCTGCAAGCCCTGCTGCAAGCCTAATTGCTTTGTCTTTGTCTTTGTCTTTGTATTAGCGCTTTGTATTAGCGCTTTGTATTAACGCCCTGCGCTATCTTTAGCGATAGCTCCCCAGAGCCTCTTTACAAAAGTACCAACAATGCGGTCTATGCCCTGCTATTAGGGGCATAGCCGCTTTTTTTTGGCGGCATCATAGCCAGCGTTGCTTCGTGGCCAATGTAAGAAAAAATCTGACAACGCATGGCCGCTTGCCTGACAAGGTGCTGCCTTTTCTTCCTACAAACGGTATGGCGCAAGACTGACTCAAGTTACCCAAGCAGTAGCGGCACAATCGCTCTCAAGCCTGAAGCAAATGCTGACAGCGCGGGGGGAAAGCCAATACCGCCTTGCACCCGCACCCAGTGATTTGCCCAGGTATTAAAAAAAACCGATACCGCAAACGATTGACACAACCACCCACTGCGATGCCCAAGGCAGGCTTCAACAACCTGCCTTGGCTCCCAGCACAAAGGAAGCACCATGAGCAACAACGAACAAACACTGGCAGAAATCCGCGAAGCCAACTTGACTTATTTGATGCTGGCGCAAAACCTGATTCGCCAAGACAAGGCCGAAGCTATCTTCCGCCTGGGTTTGAGCGAAGAGGCTTGTGAGCTGCTGGGCACGTTGTCGGCAGGGCAAGTGCTCAAGCTGGCATCGCGCAATACCTTGCTGTGCAGCTTCCGTGTTGATGATGAATTGGTCTGGAGCTTGCTGAGCAGCCACAGCAGCGTCAAAAACACCAACAACGCGCTCAACACCATGCACGCCAACATCGTCATGGCCAGCCGCGTCAGCGAGGTGCTGTAAGCAGCACAAGCGGGCACTGCCCTATGGCTTGTGCCCTGCGCCCCCTGCGCCCTACGCGCTCCTGTTTGTATCCTGGGTGTCATTTGCCCGATTAGATAAAGAGAGGCCGCTATGCCAGCCCATGCCACCCCCGCCAGCGTCCCCGCCCCAAGTCCTGCAAAAAGCGCCGTTAAAAATCCCGCCAAGGGCAGCGCCAAAAGTTCTGCGAAAAGTGCCGCTAAAAGTGTGCTGGATGAGTCCCGCCAAATTGAGCGTGCCGCCATGCTCATCCAAATGGGCGCACGGATGCAGGTGCTAGAGTCTGAAACCAACCTGTCCTACGAGCGCCTGATTCGCTTGTACAAAGAGATTGCGGGTAAATCCCCCTCCAAGGGGCAACTGCCTTTTTCCACCGACTGGTTTCTGACGTGGCAAGAGAACATCCACAGCTCGCTGTTTTTGAACATCTACGACTACCTCTCTAAAGGCGTGGATGCCGACCCGATTGAAATCCTCACCAAAGCCTTTCGCTTGTACACCGAGCAAATGCAGGTGCTGGAACTCGATTGCCTACTCTCCTTTACCCGCGCCTGGCGCTTAGTCAAGTTCATTGATGCGCAGATGCTCACCCGCACCAAATGCACCAAGTGCGAGGGCATGTTCGTCAGCGAAATGTACGAAAACACGAAATACTACGAGTGCGGCCTATGCACTCCACCAGCACGCGCAGGCAAGAGCAAAAACCCCGGTGCGCTTATGCTGCATTGATGTAGCGGCAAAGGCCAAGGCTATTGGCCTATTGGAGTGAGTAAGCTCTAAAATTTTTTGCTACGCCTGCGATAGTCCCAAGGCGGCAAAGGGCGTTTTTGCCTCCATAGGCCAATGCCGCTAGCGCGTGCTTGCTCTTGCAACGTGGCTAGTTGGGGGTAGCGGTAAGCATGAGGGGTATAAACCCAAGCTAGCCCAGTGCGCACTTGTAGGGTGGCCATGTCTTGGCCTTTGCAGCGCACTTCTGCCAGGGTGCGGCGATAGCGGTCTGTGCCCTTCACGGTAATTTGCGCTTGCTGGCGGTAACACCATTGGTAGAGCTGGCGGCGTGATTGCTGGCCGTAGGCTTGGCGCAGCTCGGGCGCATCCATAGAGGCAATACGCACGCGCAGTTCTTGACGCTGGGGGCAGCGAACCTTTAATGAATCGCCATCACTGACGGCGATGACCAAGCAAAGCAAAACCGCAGACATCGCATACCCCCTCTAAAACAAACCATCAATTGGCAAACCGCAGATTGCGCAGATTGTCGGCATAAAAAAAGCGCATTGTAAAAACAATGCGCTTCATTTATTTTTTGGTGGGCCCTGCGAGGTTCGAACTCGCGACCAACGGATTAAGAGTCCGCTGCTCTACCGGCTGAGCTAAAGGCCCTTGCCGAAGGCATATTGCACTGTGCCGTTTCGGCTAAAAACTGGTGGGCCCTGCGAGATTCGAACTCGCGACCAACGGATTAAAAGTCCGCTGCTCTACCGACTGAGCTAAAGGCCCTTGCCTTAGCAGTAGCTTGCTGTACTGCATCAGCTAAAAAACTGGTGGGTCCTGCGAGATTCGAACTCGCGACCAACGGATTAAAAGTCCGCTGCTCTACCGGCTGAGCTAAAGACCCCTGCTGCAATGGATGGGATTAAGCCCATTTTTATGCAGCGAAGTCCGCGATTATAGCCTTATTTTTTAGAGGCTTTTCTTGAAAACGGTTTTTTTGGCAGATTTTTGTGCCAGTTGATCCAGCACCCAGCCAGCAGCGCACTGCCCAAAGGTAGCCGTTACCGCCACCACAGAGCCGTAGCCGTGGCAGTTGAGGCTAGAGTCTGCCTCCCCCTCTAGCTGGCAGGAGGCATCGGGGCCGCGCACTGCTTCGCGGCTAAAGAGGCTGTGCAGCCCTATTTTTTTGCCATTACGCGCAGCGCCATGGTGCTTGCGCAGGCGGTAGCGCAGTTGCGCCAGCAAGGGGTCGTGGGTGACTGCGGCGAGGTCGTCAATTTCCACCTTGTGCGCTAGGCGCTTGCCCCCTGCCGCCCCAATGGTGATAAAGCTGCCCCGCCAGCCGCTGCTACATGCCCAATGCGCCATGGCTTGTTTGGCGTGGACTTGGTCGCAGGCATCAATCACAGCATCGGCATCGGGGGGGACGATGGCCAGCCAGTTCTCGGGCGTAACGAAGTCATCGACCACATGCACCTGGCAGTCGGGGTGGATATCAGCAATACGCGCTTGCATGGCTAATACCTTGGCCTGCCCCAGCGTGCTACCCAGGGCGTGAATTTGGCGATTGATGTTGGACTCTGCAATATGGTCCATATCCACCAAGGTCAAGCGACCGATGCCGCTACGCGCCAATGCCTCAGCCGCCCAGGAGCCGACCCCGCCAATGCCGACCACCACCACATGGGCGCGACCAATGTGCTGGGCAGGCTCTACGCCATACAGGCGCTGTAGGCCAGAAAAGCGCCGCTGCGTTGGCGTGGCGCGGTTGTCTGAACTATTTGAACCGTTTGGGCTGTTTGGGCTGTTTGGACTATCGGGGAAAGAGCTTGGCATGGGGCAGGGCGGTAGGCGCAGCACAGAGGGGGGGAGGAAGCCTGTTACTTCAACCGCTGCTTGGCCTCTTGGGCGGCGGGGCTATCAGGGTAGTCTTTGACAAGGGCTTGCAGGGTTTGGCGCTCGCCCTTGCGGTCTTTAAGCTCTAGCTGGCTGTTGGCCAGCCCCAGTGCTGCGTCGGCAGCGCGTTGGTGCTCTGGCCCGGCTTTGACGACGGCACGAAAGTTGGCCACGGCCTCTTTGTAGTCGCCGCCCGCGTATTGGGTGTTGGCTAGCCAAAAACGTGCCGATGGCATATAGCCGCTGCCTGGATAACCGTTGACAAAGGCGGCAAATGCTTTGCGGGCTGCGGGATAGTTGCCTTCGCGAAATAGGGCTAAAGCGGCTTCAAAGTCATCGCGCTCTTGCGGCTCGGCCATAAAGCGCAGGCCATCGACCTGCACCTCTGTTGGCTCGAACTTGCTCAGGCGTTGGTCCACACCTTCTGCTATTTGCGTGGTTTGACGCACTAGCTGCTCGTTTTGCCCTTGTAGCTGTGCCAGCTCGGAGCGCAGGCTGTCAATTTGCCCTTGCAAGTCCAGCAGGCTGCGCCGTAGTTGGGCGTTTTCTTGGGTGCTAGCTTCTGCGTGCTGGCGCAGCTCCAAAATGGCGCGTCTGGCCTCGGCATCTTCAAACAGGGCATGAGCGGGTAGCGCCCCCCAGCCTAGGGCGCAAAGCAGTGCGGTGCGCCCCCCCCAGCGCCCCCAGTACGCCCAGGGGCGGCTTGAAGCCCATGCAGCCACTTGCGTTGGCGCTGGTGTGTTCATGTGCATGGCAAGCAAGGGTTAACGGTAGGACAACTCAGCGCGGCGGTTTTGGGAGTAGGCCGCTTCGTTTGCGCCTTGGGCTGCGGGTTTTTCTTTGCCGTAGCTAACGGCTTCCACTTGGCTGTCTTGCACGCCCAGCAAGCCTAGGGAGCGGCGCACGGCCTCAGCACGTTTTTGCCCCAAAGCCAAGTTGTATTCGCGGCCACCACGGTCGTCAGTGTGGCCTTCAATCATGACGCGGCGATTCGCGTTTTCTTTGAGGAAGCGGGCGTGCGCATCCACCAGCGACTGGGCTTCAGATTTGACGATGTAGCTGTCATAGTCAAAGTACACCACCCGCCCAACATGGGCAGGGCCGCCGTCTGGGGCAATGCTGCTGGCGGTTAAATCCACGCCGGTAACTGCGCCCGCGCCAGCGTTGGCATTTTGGCCAGCGCCGGCATCTTGAACGGCTGCCTCATTGAGCTTTACGCCCGAGCTGCAACCAGCCAACACCACTGCCAAGGCGGCAGCAACCAAAGAGGTAGGTTTAAAGCTAAACATGTCAAGTTCTCCAATCCTGGGAAATTCCAGTATTTCAGTCACGCAAAAAGGTATCAAAGACAGAAAAAAAACCTGACCTTGAACCGTAAAAAAACAAATCGCTGGGTTAATGGAGGGCGTTAATACTTCTGAAACGGCCCCCAGTCAGGCTCGCGGATATCGCCGCTCTTACCAGCCAGGCGTGCTTTGATGCTGCCGTCTAAGGTGGTGGTCATCAGCGCTTCAGTGCCGCCTTGGCGCGTGGCATACACCAGCAAGCGGCTATTGGGGGCAAAGCTGGGGCTTTCGTCATCGTTGGTCTCGGTAATGGCCTGTGCTTGGCCGTTGGCCAAGTCCATGACGTGCAGCTTAAAGCCGCCGCCCACACGGCTGATGTAGGCCAGCCATTGGCCATCAGCGCTAATAGCGGGCGAGATGTTGTAGCTGCCGCTAAATGTTACGCGCTGGGCATTGCCGCCGGCGACGGGGACTTTGTAGATTTGCGGTGCGCCGCCTCGGTCGCTCACAAAGTACAGGCTAGCGCCGTCGGGGGAGAACACCGGCTCCGTATCAATACCGCTGCTTTGCATGATGCGCCTAGGCTGGCCGTTGCCTTGGGCGCTTAACAAGTAAATTTGCGAGGAGCCGTCGCGGCTCAGGGTCAGCGCCAGTTGACTACCATCGGGCGACCATGTGGGGGCGCTGTTAGAGCCTCGGAAGTTAGCCACCAAGCGGCGTTGGCCGCTCGCCACATCGTGTACGTACACCACGGGCTTGCGCGACTCAAACGAGACGTAGGCCAACTGCCCACCGCTAGGCGACCAGGCGGGCGAAATAATAGGCTCGGTACTGGTCAGGGCGGACTGGGCGTTCTCGCCATCAGAGTCGGCCACCCACAGCACATAGCGCGAGCCTGCTTTGGTAACGTAGGCAATGCGGGTAGAGAACACGCCGCGTTCACCGGTGAGTTTTTCATACACATAGTCGGCAATGCGGTGGGCGACCAGGCGCAAATCGGCGCTTTGCACAACAAAGCCTTGACCGCCTAAATCTTGGGCTTTGACTACATCCCACAGGCGAAAGCGCACGTCGTAGCGGCCATCGGCCAAGGCGTTGATGCTGCCTAGCACCAGCGCATCGGCAGCGCGTTCGCGCCACTGCTGCATGGCGGGGTGGGTAGTTTCATCCAGCCCCTGGTCAGCAGCGGTGTTGATAGAGCGAAACAAGCCGCTGCGCTCTAAATCAGCCTGCACGATGCTAGCAATGGCTGCTGGCGCACCAGCCTGGCCACGAAACGCGGGCAGCGCTAAGGGAATTTGGCGCAGCCCAATGCCCGTGACCTCAACACGAAACTGGGCAAAAGCAGGGGTCAGCGCACTGGCTGAAAGTGCCGTCAGCACATGGCGGCGGGTGGGCAAAGAAGCACGAAAGGAGCGGGGGAAAGCGGGCAACACAGGCGGGCTAAATCCAAAAAATAAACACAAAAGGGGTGAAGAAAACCAAGCTGACGAGCAAAACCACCATCTTACAGCCTAAGTGCGCACGAAGTGACTGCCACTTGTCAAACTGTGTTAAATGGGCTTGGCTGCTGCTCTTTCGCCCAGGCTTGGCGGCGTACAACGAACACGTAAAATCCCCCCACATGCAAGCCCCCCCCCTTTCTACCACTGCCGCGCCAGCCGCTTCTGCGTCTTTAGCTAGCGGTGGCACACACCCCGTCCCCGAGTTCGACCCCAGCACCCTCACCCTGCGCGAGCGCCTAGCGCGGGTTGCGCCTTATTTTTGGGGACAACAGCGCTGGATGTGGGCGCTGGCCTTGGCCACCACGCTGTTGGGCGCAGCCACTGAGCCATTTATCCCCGCCCTACTCAAACCGCTGCTGGACAACGGCTTTACCGAGGGCACGCTCAATCTGTGGCTGGTTCCGCTGTTTATCGTGGGGCTGTTTTTTATTCGTGGCTTGTCGCAGTTTGCCGGTCAGTACGCGCTTTCGCGCATTGCCAACGACGGAATGCTGCGCCTGCGCCGCGACCTGTTTGAGCGCGTTCAGCAAGCGCAGATGGGGTTTTTCGGCCGCCACTCGGCCAGCAGCCTCTCCAATACCGTGGTGTATGAGGTGCAGACCGGCGCAAGCGAGCTGGTCAGCGCCTTTTTGGTGATTTCGCGTGACGGCTTCACGCTGGTGGCGTTGCTGGCGTATTTGCTCTATCTGAACTGGCAGCTCACGATGGCCGTGGCCGTTATCGTGCCTGGGGTGTCGTGGATTATGAAAACCCTCTCGCGTCGGCTTTACCGCATCACCAAAAGCAGCCAAGCGGCTACCGATTCGCTGGCCTATGTTGTCGAGGAAAACGTGCTGGCGCATCGCATGGTGCGTCTGCACGGGGCGCAGCAGGCGCAGGGCGCACGCTTTTTCGCCCTGAGCGAGCAACTGCGCGGGCTGAATATCAAATCCACCATTGCCTCGGCAGCCATGACCCCGACCACCCAGCTTTTAGCGGCGGTGGCGCTCTCGGCGGTGATTTGTATTGCGCTGTGGCAGGGACGCAATAGCGCAGGGGCGGTGTCGGTGGGCAGCTTTGTGGCCTTTATCAGCGCCATGCTGATGCTCATTGCCCCTTTGCGCCGCGTCGCCGATGTGGCCAAACCCATCACCCGAGGCGTGGCCGCGCTAGAGCGTGGCTTGGCGCTTTTAGAAGGCAGTCTGGCCGAGCAAGGCGGCACGCAGCGCCCCTCCCCAGTGCGCGGAGCCTTGCAGTTCGAGAGCGTGAGTCTGCGCTTTTCCGAAGATGCCGCCCCCGCTTTGCGCGAGGTCAGTCTGCACATTGCGCCTGGGCAGATAGTGGCTTTAGTGGGTTCATCGGGCGCGGGCAAAACCACGCTGGTGAATTTGCTGCCGCGTTTTTTATCCCCCAGCAGCGGCCAAGTGTTGCTAGACGGCGTAGCGCTATCGGATTGGGATTTGGCCTATTTGCGCCAGCAATTCGCCATGGTCACGCAAGATGTGGTGATGTTTAACGACAGCGTGGCGGCCAATATCGCCTTGGGTCAACCGCTGGATGAGGCCAAAGTGTGGCAATGCCTAGAAGCCGCCAATCTAACCGAGCACGTACGCCAATTGCCCGATGGCATTCATAGCGTAGTGGGGCATAACGCGGGGCAGTTTTCTGGTGGACAGCGCCAGCGCTTGGCGATTGCCCGGGCGCTCTACAAGGACGCGCCGATTTTGATTTTGGACGAGGCCACCTCCGCGCTGGATACCGAATCCGAGCGCCTTGTGCAAGAAGCCCTCACCCGCCTGATGCAGGGGCGCACGACCTTGGTAATCGCGCACCGCCTCTCCACCATTGAGCACGCCGACCATGTGGTGGTCATGCAGCAGGGGCAGATTGTGGAGCAGGGCACGCACCAAGACCTGCTCGCGCAAGACGGGCTGTATGCCCGCCTGCAAGCCTATAGCGCCTAGCAGCGGCATTTTTGCGTTTTTGCTTTACTGCTTTTTTGCGAACCACGTATGGACATCAAATGGCTTGAAGACTTTGTCAGCCTGGCGCAAACGCGCAGCTTTAGCCGCGCTGCGCAATTGCGCCAAGTGACCCAACCGGCGTTTTCGCGCCGCATTCAGGCGCTGGAGGCATGGGCTGGTGCGGCCTTGGTCGATAGGGGCGGCTATCCCACGCGCCTAACCGCTGCCGGGCAAACCATGTACGCCCAAGCGCTAGAGATGCTGCAAACCCTGCAAGGCACGCGTTCTATGCTGCGTGCCCACGCCAATACTGATAAGGACACCATCGGCTTTGCCGTGCCCCACACCTTGGCGTTTACGTTTTTTCCGCGCTGGGTCTCGCAAGTGCAAGCGCATTTTGGCCCCTTCAAAAGCCGCTTGATTGCCCTGAATGTGCATGACGCGGTGATGCGCTTGGTCGAAGGCGGCTGCGACGTGCTTATCGTCTATCACCATAGCTCTCAGCCGCTGGAAATCAACACCCAGCGCTACGACATGGTGGATTTGGGGCGTGAACTACTAGCGCCCTACAGCAAGCCCGACAACCTGGGGCAGCCCCTATTCCCCCTACCGGGCAGTAGCGAGCGGCCTTTGCCATTTTTGGCCTATGGCCCAGGGGCTTACCTAGGGCGCTTGACCGATTTGATTTTGAAGCAAGCCCAGCAGCCCATTCACCTAGAGCGCATCTACGAAACCGACATGGCCGAGGGGCTGAAAGCCATGGCGCTAGAAGGCCATGGCCTGGCCTTCCTCCCCTACAGCGCTGTGCGTGACGAGCTGGCGCAAGGCCGCTTGGTCAGCGCTGACCCTTCCCCCAACGCCCCCGCACCTGCGCCCGCACTTACCCCGCACACCCCACTACCGCGCTTTAGCCTGCCCATGAGCCTGCTGGCTTACCGCGAAAAGCCCAACGCCCAACAAAGGGCAGAGCCGCCTAAAACCACAGCCCAAGCGCTATGGCAGTTTTTGCAGGAGAGCCACCGCCTGCCTCCGCCCTAATTTTTGTTTCTGCGTTGGCTGAGCGAAGTCGAAGCCAAATCGCCTTCGACTCCGCTCAGAGCACCGCCTTCGACTTCGCTCAGGCTACTTGTTGTGCTTATTCAGCGGATTTTTTGCGCCTGCTGGCTTTTTTGGCAGCAGGCGTATCCAGCGGCGCGGCCAGTTGCTGATACAGCCCAAACAGAAACGC
>JAHAYB010000144.1 GCA_018384835.1 Comamonas sp. | reverse complement strand
GGGGGTGGTGTTGTTGCGCTGGGGGGCGGGGCCCCCCCTAAACCCCCCGCGCCTTGAGCCCCAAAAGTTGGGCCTGTGGGGCCCGCTGGGGGGGTGTTATGGGGTGGGGGGGGGGGTGGGGGCGAGGGTTGGGGCGGTGGAGATGCAAGCTCATGGCCATTATTTACCTGCTTTGCGCTGAGAGCTGATTTCTTCCTGGTCCAAATAGCGATAGGTGCGTACTTGCGCATCCAATACTAAGCCAGCATCTTTTTGTGCCCTGGTGACGGTGATATTGTTCAAGGTCACAATGCGCGAGAGGTGGGCAATATCAGAGACGAATGCCCCCATGTCATGAAATTTCCCAGAAACCCTTACTGTAATAGGTAATTCTGCGTAGTATTCGCGCATGTTTTCGTTGCCGGGTTTAAATAAATCAAATTGTAAACTGCGCCCCATGCCTGCTTGGTTAATATCAGAGAGCAAGGCCGCCATTTCCGCCTTGCTAGGGAGTTGCTTTTCTAGCTGGCTCACGTATTGATGGACTTGCTCGCGCTGGGCTTTAAGGGAGTCTAAGGCTACGGCTTGCCCCCATTTTTTAGAAAATTCTTGGCGCAGTTGTTTTTCTCGATTGTGTTCTGCTATTAAATCTTCTTCAAAACCAGATAAATAGCTATACCAAGCAGCGATAGGCACGGCAATCACAATGCCAAGACACATTAGTGCTTTGGGGGCAAGCGGCCATAGGGAGGGGTCTTTAGGGTCAAGATTTTCAAATTGGCTTTTGAGTGCTGTAGAAAATTTTTGAAAGCGCTCTGCAAGGCTTTCTTGATTTTCCTTCTTTTTTCTGATAGCCATAATCATACTCCTTTACCGCATATTTTATTGTAATTTTTTTGCAGCTTCATTGGGACGAACAAGGTTAAAAACAATCACAAAATTAACCACTTTACGAAAATCTCTAGGAGCCACTTCCACAGAGCCAGAGACAATTTCCCGCAGTACAGGCTTGGCAAAATAGGGCGATTGTGCGCCCAGGTTGCGCAATACTTCTGATACCCGCTCATTGGACTGGGCAGAACCTCTGATTTCTACATTAAAACCGGATTGTTTGATGGAATTGAGAAATACCCCTTCTGGTAATAATTGAACCAAATCATTAAACATATACACCGGCAGGTTGCGGTTGGACTGTAAGGATTGCACCGCCTCTTGGCGAGCACGTAGGATGCGAATTTCATCCTCCAGCCCTTGTATTTCTTTAATTTGCTGGTTAACCTGGGTAATTTGTGTGCGCAAATAATTGATGCGTTCTTGCTGCGATTCTAGCCGCCACTGAAAATAAAAATAAATGCTGCCTGCAATGGCTACGCCAATCAAAAAACTAGCAAATAAGGTAGCCTGAAAATTATCTTTGCGCCGTTTACGAGCGGCCTCGCGGTGGGGGAGGAGGTTGATTAAAATCACCGGTAAAACCTCCGTAATGCCAGGCCGCAGGCGGTAAAGTAACTAGCCGCTTCTTGGCGCAGGCGCGATGGTTGAATACTGCTTCCCAACTGCATACCCGCAAAAGGGTTGAGCAAGGTGGTAACGGCTCCGGTGTGCCGCTGTACAGCCTGCGTTAGCCCTTCTAAAGAGGCCGAGCCACCAAATAACGCTATATGCTGCACCTGGCTATAACCCGTGCTAGTAAAGAAAAACTGTAAAGCGCGGTAGATGTCTTGGGCCAGGTCCTCTAAAAAAGGGGCAAGTACGGCGCTGGCGTAATCGGCGGGGAGCTGGGCGCTGTGGTGCTTTTTTTGCTCCGCCTCTTGCAGCGAGAGGTCGTAATACTGGGCGATTAACTCGCTCAGGCGCTGCCCGCCCAATGCTTGCTCAGAGTCATACACCACTTCTTGCTCAGAGCCGCGCAGCACTTGCAAAAAATAGCCGTTGCTGCCAATTTTGAGCAGGGCTAGCAACTCTTCCTCCTGAATTTGCCACGCCTGCTGCTGCACTTGCTGCAAGTGGTGCAGCATCAGGCGGTTGGCGTAGGACTGCACGTCAATCACCACTGGCTGTAGGCCGGCAAGCTGAGCCAAGAGCTGGCGGTCTTCCACCCGGTCTTTGCGGGTAGCGGCAAAAAAGACTTCGTCATCATCGGGGTTGTTGGGCGTGGGGCCGAGGATGGAAAAATCAATGCTGACCTCATCCAAGTCAAAGGGGATGAACTGGGAGGCTTCGGCATCCACCTGCACGGATAGCTCGTCTTCACTCAAGCCCCTAGGTAGCGTGACCGTTTTGGTGATAACCGCTGTATCAGGTAAAGCCAAGGCGGCTGTTTTCGCCTTGGTTCCTGATTTTTTCAGTAGGCGCTTGAGCGCGTCGGCAACCTCATCCAAGGCGGTGATATACCCCTCGCTTATCCATTGGGCTTTCAGTGGCTCGCTGGCATAGCGCTCTAACTGCCACCGCCCTTGAAGCCCCTTGCTCAACTCCACCAGCCTGATGGACTCAGAGCCAATATCCAGCCCCAACATGGGCGCTGGTTGGCGTGTAAAAATTTGGCTTAACGGTATCAAGGCGTTCCCTATATCTGTGGTATCTATGTGCTTTTATGTACTGCGCTAATCGCTGGCGGCATTGGTATTTTGCAAAATCATAAAATACACCCCCATGAGACTGACTAGGATGGGGGTTTTTATAATGCCCCTTCCTTATTATGTAGAGCAATATGCCCCCCACAACGTCCAGCCCTGCTGAAAATACCCCAGAACAAGCATCAGAAAAAATCACCGCTCCAACCCCAGCCTCCCCGCCAAAGCCTAAGCCCCAAGCCGCCGCCCGCTGGCCTTGGCCTGTGCGCTTGGTGTTGTGGTTGCTGGGTTTGCCCGTTGCAGCAGCCTTGGCTGCGGTGCTGGTGGTGGGGATTGCTGTATCAAAAACCTACCCTAACCTACCCGATATTTCAGCACTCATGGATTATCGGCCCAAGCTGCCGCTGCGCGTGTACTCGGCAGAGGGTTTGCTGATTGGCGAGTTTGGCGAGGAGCGCCGCCGCCTCACCCCCATTGAAGAGATTCCGCAGGTGATGATTGATGCCGTGCTGGCCATTGAGGATACGCGCTTCTTCGAGCATAGCGGGGTGGACTATAAGGGGATGCTACGCGCCGCGCTAGCCAACTTTGGGCGCGTGAAAAGCCAAGGCGCATCCACCATCACCATGCAGGTAGCGCGTAATGTGTACCTCTCTTCAGAGAAGACCTATACACGCAAAATTTACGAGGTGCTGCTCACTTTCAAGCTCGAACACATGCTGAGTAAAGAGAAGATTCTGGAAATCTACATGAACCAGATTTTCTTAGGGCACCGCGCCTATGGCTTTGCCGCTGCCAGTGAAGTGTACTTTGGCAAGCCTTTGAGCCAGGTCAGCGTAGCGGAGGCGGCCATGCTGGCCGGTTTGCCCAAAGCGCCCTCGGCCTACAACCCAATTAGCAACCCCCGGCGCGCGCGTGTGCGGCAGTTGCACATCATCGACCGCATGGAGGAAAACGAGTTCATCCACCCCCTGCAAGCCCAGGCGGCGCGTGAAGAGAAGCTCCAACTGCGGCGCAACACCCCCGAGATGCAAATCCAGCCCACCCACGCCGAATATGTGGCAGAGATGGCACGCCAGCTCATCTACGCGCAGTACGGCAGCGAAGCCTATACCCGAGGGCTGAACGTCTATACCAGCTTGCAACTAGACAAACAGCGCGTGGCCTACAAAGCGCTGCGCCAAGGCATCATGAGCTATGAGCGCCGCCAACGCTACCGTGGGCCAGAGGCACGCATCACCCTGCCCACCGACCCCCAGGAGCTGGAAGATGCTGTTGATGAGGTTTTGCAGCAGCACCCCGACAACGGTGATGTGCTCGCCGCCGTGGTGTTAGAAGCCAGCCCTAAAAAGCTCAGGGTGCAGCGTCCCCAAGGCCAAACGCTAGAAATTACCGGGGCGGGGCTGACCCCTGTGAACTCAGGGCTACGCGCCAATGCCGCTGCGGCGGTAAAAATTACCCCTGGGGCGGTGATTCGCGTGATGGAAACGGGCAAAGCCGCCTGGGCGGCCACACAACTGCCCGAGGTGGAAGGCGCTTTTGTGGCAATGGAGCCTGATACTGGCGCTATCCGCGCTTTGGTAGGGGGCTTTGATTTTGAAAAAAATAAGTTCAACCACGTCACCCAGGCTTGGCGGCAACCAGGCTCGGCGTTCAAGCCGTTTATCTACTCAGCGGCCTTAGAAAAAGGGGTTACGCCGGCCACCATCATTAACGATGCCCCGTTGTACTACCCCCCCAAAGGGCGCGGCGATAAAGGCTGGCAGCCTAAAAACTACGACGGCAGCTTTGAAGGCCCGATGACGGTACGCGCCGCCTTGGCCAAATCCAAAAATATCCCCTCTGTGCGCACCTTAGAGCTGGTCACCCCGGCCACCGCCCAGCAATGGGTGACACGTTTTGGCTTTGATGCCGCCAAGCACCCTGCTTACCTGACCATGGCGCTAGGCGCAGGCTCTGTCACACCGATGCAAATGGCGGTGGGCTTTGCCACATTTGCCAACCTGGGTCACCGTGTGCAGCCGTGGCTCATTAGCCGCATTACCGACCAAGCGGGTAACGTCTTGCTCGAATACCAGCCCAAGCCCCTGAAACAGCAAGAGCAGGTCATCGACCCGCGCAACGCCTTTGTGATGAATAGCATGTTGCAAACAGTAGCACGCTCAGGAACCGCTGCGCGGGCGCAATCGACCCTCAAACGCCCCGATTTGTACGGCAAAACCGGAACCACTAATGACGCGCTGGATGCCTGGTTTGTCGGCTTTCAGCCCAGCTTGGTAGCCGCAACCTGGATTGGCTACGACACACCGCGCAAACTAGGCTCTCGCGAGACGGGCGGCGGCCTGAGCCTACCGATTTGGATTGAATTTATGCGCTACGCCCTTAAAGATGTACCTGTCACCGATTACCCCGTGCCAGCCAAACTGGTGCAATCAGGCGATGAGTGGGTGTACGCCGAGCAAATGCGCTCAGGCCGACGCGTTAGCTCTTTAGGGATGGAAAGTGTCGTCAACACCACGACTACAGAGGCGGAGTTCGTCCCCCCGCCCTCCTCCCAAGAGCGCCAGCAAATTATGGATTTGTTCCGCAATTAAGGCGCACACCCCCTATGCCCTACCCAAGTTAAGCTTGAAGTACGTATGAAACACCAAGGCTCGCTGATGTCAAACCCTCTTCCTTTTGCACGGATATGGCCACTGTGCTTGTGCTTGGCTGCGGCCTTTTTATTAAGCGCTTGTGGCCAGCGCGGGCCTTTGTACTTGCCAACTGAGGCAAAAACCAGTCAGACCCATGTCCATGCCAATGCCTGCATGGCGAGCACCCCAGCCCACAGCAGCGCAGCGCAACAAGCCGCCATGCCGCAAGCGGCCACATACACAACATAGCAAGATGGGCGTACTGGCAGAAGGTGTTTTGAAGCTGCACTGGGATGGCAACATCCCCGTCAACTTGGCACGTTTGGCCAAGGCGATGCAGCTTCGCGTTGCTTTTGAGAGCCTTCCCCCCGAGGTCTGCGCCCGCCTAGAAATTACTGCCCAGCGCAAGCAGCGCGTTTGTCTAGACCGCAGCCATAGCCTGGTGCGCCAGCGCTATGGTGTCGCCCACGCCCTTGGGCATATTGCCTTACACCACCTGCGCCCAGGAATGCAGTGCCGTATCCGTGTCTCTGAAAACTACCACGTGGACCTGCGCCAACGCCCCAACAGCGAGGCTAATGACTTTGCCCTGCGCCTGCTCATGCCCGCTGATGCTTTGCGTGAACACTTACAGCAATGGCAAGAAAAGCAAATCTATACCATGCAGGCGCTGGCCGAGGCGTTTGAGGTTGCGCCGATTATGCTTAAACAGCGCATGGCCGATTTGGATTTGACTTGGCCTAAAACCCTTGCGCAACAACTGCGCCCAGAAGTGCTGTGGGAAGATGACAATAATGACGAATTATATTAAGCAGCTACTACTTGGTTTTTACCCGTATTTTTAGCCTTGTACATTGCTTGGTCTGCCCGACGCAAAGCGTTATGGTGGCTTTCATTAGCCAGCATCTGCGTCACTCCTGCACTAAAGGTAATTAAAATGCGCTCATTACCTTCTAGAAAATAGCGCTTTGTTAATTCACGCTGTAAATTTCTAATCACCTCGACCGCCTCTTGCAAGGTAGTTTGCGGCAGCAACACTACAAATTCTTCACCACCGTAACGAGCCAATTGATCTTGATCGCGCATAATTTGGCGGGTCACTTGCACTAAGTGTTGTAAAGCACGATCGCCCGTATCATGCCCTAGACGGTCATTGAGGCTTTTGAAATTATCCAAATCCAGTAGCGCCAAGCATAAGGGAGCATCTGATAGGGCGGCATGTTCGGTAGCACGAGCAATAGCCTCATCAAAGCCAGTGCGGTTAAGCGCACCAGTGAGAGTATCATGGCGTGCCAAGGCACTGGTATGCTCCAACTCTTCGCGTAAGCGGGTAATCTCAGCTTGTGCAGCATTGCTACGTTGGCGCAGGGTTTGTAACTCTTGGCGCACTTGCTGGTTACTCTGACTCATTACACGGGTTGCACTTATCACCTCCTGCAATAAAGGTGTTAACTCATGCAGGTTTTGCACTGATTGCACCCGTTGGGTGTACTGCTCTAACTGTCCTTGATAAAGGGTACTAGAATCATCCATACCCGCCAAGCGGTCAATAAATGTTGCTAGTAGCTCTTTCATACGGCTTTGAGCATGTAACAACTGGTATTTAGCTTGAGCCTGCTTAGAGATAATAATCTCTAAGCGTGACTGCAAATTTTGCAGTTTAGCCAGACTTAAAGGCTGGGCAATGTTTTCTTGTAGTGCCTGAATTTGGCCGTGTAACCATTCATCATCAA
Source organism: Comamonas sp. (assembly GCA_018384835.1). Classification (GTDB taxonomy): domain Bacteria; phylum Pseudomonadota; class Gammaproteobacteria; order Burkholderiales; family Burkholderiaceae_C; genus Comamonas. Next base: position 1,393 of record JAHAYB010000144.1, on the reverse strand, counting down.
TATTTAGAACTGCGATATTTTCTAAGCCCAAACTCAATAAACGCAGCAGTGCTTGGCAAATGCCATCTTGGTTCTCCACCGCTTGAGAAACCTGTGTCTGTAAACTGCGTAAATACTGCACTCCCTCATCAGCCAGTACCTGCTCTTGATGGAAGTAAGTAATCACCTTTTCTACTTGCTCTTGCACCACAGCCTGAGCACCGCCTTCCGCCCGTCTGAGTAAAGGCAGCATTTTTGCCAGCAAATCGCCAATTTCTTTAGCCAGAGCTGGAGTAATTAGCCCCTCCTCCTTTATCTCTTTACTAGCGACCGCTCTTACAATCTCTCTAGCAGGCTCTGGTATCGTACCAACCCGATCTTCAAGACCTAAGTTGGCATAGGCAACCCACACCGTCTGGACTGCACGCCAATCTTTTTGCTGCACCGCCTTACGCAGCTCTTGAAGTAGATGTTTTTGCACCGGCACTTGAGCTGGCATCAAATCTACAATACCTTGCAAACGCGCCTGGGGAAAATAGTCCCAATCCTCACGAGGCAGACCCGCAATTTCATGGTATAGCGACCGATAATTATCAGGCGTAGGCAACAATCGCCGTTGAGCGATAAGTTTTATGGTTTCGCGTGCGATATCTGAGGGATGTTTAGAAGGATGCATTCCAAGATGAGGATGTCAGATAGGAGGGCGATCTTACTTTGAGCATACCATGCAGGGCAAGAGCGGGCGTGGGGTGAGGCTCCCGGGGCACTTTAGGGGGTTTAAGTAGAGTAATGATACAGACGCTTTTAATCTTATCAACTGTTTAGCGTTTAGGGTTGTTGAATTTATGTAACTGTCATATTTTCATATTATTTTTATCATTTTTGTATTTTTTTGTTTGCATAAAAAAACCCTCACCTATTGCTAGATGAGGGTTTTTAGGTATATGAGCCTGACGATGACCTACTTTCACACGGGAATCCGCACTATCATCGGCGCGAAGCTGTTTCACTGTCCTGTTCGGGATGGGAAGGAGTGGTTCCAGCTTGCTATGGTCATCAGGCTTTAACTGGTGCGCTGCGCCTGCTTTTTTTTGCAGGCATCAGCCAATTCATAGAGTTGTTTTTTGTTTCAGCGTTTTGTTTTGAACTTGATTGCGCCTTTTGGGCATAACTGGTCTTTGCTTGTTGTGCTATCAAAGTTATAGGGTCAAGCCGCACGGGCAATTAGTACTGGTTAGCTCAATGCATTACTACACTTGCACACCCAGCCTATCAACGTCGTGGTCTACAACGACCCTTTAGGGGAGTCAAGCTCCCGGCAGATCTTATCTTGAAACGAGTTTCGCGCTTAGATGCTTTCAGCGCTTATCTCTTCCACACTTAGCTACCCTGCAATGCCACTGGCGTGACAACA
>JAHAYB010000120.1 GCA_018384835.1 Comamonas sp. | reverse complement strand
GGGTCAACTGCTACCCACTGAATTTCCTCGGGTTCTTCCGGCTCCCAATGTGTTGCTGGGGAGCCCGGACTATAGTATGTGATTTGAAATTCAATAGGCTGATCGTACAGATATACTGATATGCAATCTTTCATTTCATTCCCTTTCGTGTTTGGTGCTGCTTGTGGGAAGAAGGGTTGTGGACTTCCCGCTATCTTAACTGCTGTCTAAACAGATGGTGTGTACATTACACCGCAGTTAAGATGTCTACTTACTCGTTCTTGCTATAAGCAGCAAGGGCTGCGTCTACAATCGATTCAACCTCGGCAGCAGAACCGGCCTTAGCGCATGACTTTAGTGCGGCTATCAGCATGCACGCATCTAACTTGCGTAACAAGGAGTAATGTTCAGGCAGCTCGCTCTCCACGCAAGACAGCGCTAGCAGTAGGTGCGAGCGCTCAGCAGGGGTTAGTGTGATTGTTGTCATGGCTGGGCTCCCTGCATGGCGGCGTCGATGGCGGCGTCGATTCGCGGCTTGTCTTGGTATTTGATTGCGTGCTCCACTTTTTCCGGCCACTCGTGGCGATCCTGCATCAGCCATCCGTAGCGGGCCGCATCCTTACGCAGCTGCTCGCACTCAGCTCGGAGTTGATCGCGCTCCGCTATCACCTCGTCCAGCTGGATGCGACGTGACCACATGGGGTTGCCCGGCTCTGGTACAAGAGGTGTGGTCTGGTCAATCATGTGCTGCAGGAGTTTGCGTAGCCTCTCGCACTCGGCTTGCAGGTGCTCGATTTCATCAGCGGCATCTGCTCTGCAGTAAAATGGCCCTTCGTCGGGGGCGCTAAAAGACCAATCGTCCTCATCCGCGTTCGGGCAGCGTACCGGGTCGCTGTATCCGCTCCCGTGGAGCCGCTCCCCGCAATTTTTGCAGTGGTACGGGTCAGTGTGTTCCTGGTTCATGACACTCATCCTCGAAGTTCGGTTTGTTGGTATTGTCGTAGATGGCAAGCGCACCCACCGCCTCACTATAAACACGATAGGGTGCGTTTCTTGGTTGTCATGGCTGGGCTTCCTGCATGGCAATATCAATCATCTCGTCCCACTCAAAGCCATAGAAATTTACCGCAATGTGTACTGCCTCTGATTCTTTCTCGTTATTTCCGTCACGGAGCCAACGATACCGCTCTGCGTCCTTGCGCAGCTTCTCGTTCTCTGCTCTCAGTGGCTCAATATCACACTCGACACATGGGGATGTATTCCCGTGTTCACAAATCATGATTCACCGCCTTTTCGGTAGGATTCAAGAGCTTTGTGTGCTATGTCATGAAACCATGCCGTCTCTTCGTCAGGATCTGTGTCAGAGATAAGCTCCAGCGCTTCCACCAGTACTGATGCGTCCGGCGCTGGCTCCCCATCAAGATGCTCGCCCACTATTTGCATCACACCACTAACCAGTGATTTTACTTTGGCGTGAAATATTGGATCGGTTCTGTACTTCAGAATGGTCATTTCTTCTGTTTCGTGAGGAATTGGCATCGGACAGTCCAGTCTGTGCTGATAACCGATGAATGCCTTTGTAAGGGCGTCTGACAATGCTTTCTTGTCAATCATGGCTGGCTCCATTGTGATAGGCAGCAAGGGCTGCATCTGCCAATTCAAGAGCAGAATGAGCATCAGGTCCACGAGTTTCCATAATGCACCCTCGAAGAGCAGACAAAGCCTCCATCAGCTCCTTGCACTCGGCTTGCAGGGCTTTGTAGTCCGCATACAGGACATAATCACCATAGTCGGATTCACGCATATTATTAACGGGACAGATTGTTTCTGATCCCATGTCAGTGAATCTCTGCACCAGATTATTGGTTGTCATGTCTAGTACCTTCTTGTCTTTCGTTGGTAGTTAATGTTCAGAAGCAACAGCATCGCCCAAAAGGAATTTCTACCAGCGCCCATGGCGTACAACCCAAGAACCAGAATCACGATACATGCCAGCGTTATACAGTTCTCTATTTGCCACCACTTCATTTGCAACCTCCTTTGCGATAGGCGGCGAGGGCGCGATCTATGATTGCAAGGGTTAGCCCCACAGAATTGCCTCTGCCCTGCATTACTTCAAGAGTAAGCCTCGCTTCCTCTATCGCCTCTGCCAGTGCCGCCACCAATGCTGATACGTCTGGAGTGGACTTCTGCCCACAAACAGCACAAGGTGAGTTCTTAGGTGCAGGTGATCCCTCACAACCCACACAGGCTGTGGACTGTCTTGACTCGCGTTCAAAACGTGCCACCTCGGCACTCCAATAGTCAATGGCGTCTTGATCTTCTTTTGCTTGTGCAACTCCGAGACTACGGGCAGCCTCAGTGAGATTCAGGATGGGCTGCTTCTTCGGTGTGCATGTGGCTGAGGCGTACCAGTCTCTGTCACCGCAGCGTCTACATTTGTCCTGATCGTCCCAATCATGTCTGATTACTGTCTGCTCTGATATCGCTGAGCGAAGCTCTGCTGCCATTTCCCCACGTACCACTCTGCCGTCAGCCGCGTCACGGTCTAGGGCATTAAGGATCATCGTGTGGGCAGCTCGCAGGTTGCGTGAGATGGGTTCGGGCTGCTGCTCTGCTTGCTTCTGCATAAGGTAGTCGTGCATTGCCATCATTGCATTAGCGAACCACCCCATCATTAGGTCGCGCTTGTCAGCCAATCCAGGGAACGTAACCACAAACAGATCAGCCCATGCTTTCGCGTCTGGATTGTGGTGGATGGCATGGTCGTAATAAGCCCCAGAGGGTGCCCAAGGATCAGTCTGCACAGTGGGTGCGGCATACACATCTCGGGTGGGGTATCCAGCTTCCTCAAGATCCTTCTGTTGATGCTCGGTAAGGCCACCCCCGTTCCACCATTTACCGTCCACATAAAACTGCCAGCCTACGGGCTCTCCCTGCTGTGCAGGTGATGAGGAAAGCAGGGGCTCCATCTCGTCTGCTATATTGAAAGCCAATTCGATAGCAATGGTATTGATTCGTTCGTACCAGTCTTTAAACTGTTCTGCTGGAACCTGAATATAATCAGTCATTGTTTTACACCCCTTGTTGGTGGTATTCATTCAAATACTTCCCAGCCTTTCCAAGAAATTATGTCATCCTCATGCATAGCCGTAAAACTGGTACATCCACCTTCAAATGTGTAAATGAGTCCATCACTAAAATGCGAAAAATGACGATTATGTTTTCGTTTAGGGTCATTCCAAACCAAAACTTTAGTATCCACTTCCAAACTAGGCATTGGTTTTGTTGGAGCTTTAATCTCAATCTCATCCCAAAATAGTGATTGATGGTTATGGGCGATCGCCCGTTTTCCTTCTAGTGTGTAAGTAGTATTACTATAATTGCCCCAAATTACCCTAATTGGATAGTTATCACTAACATTTATGGACTGAATCTCACCCCAACCGTTCTCGACACCCCAAACCTTATCCCCAACTTTAGCTGTTTCAAATGTAGTTGTCATAACTCACCTCTGTTTCTTTAGTTCGGATTTTCCGTTAATAATTAAGGAGTGAGGCAAGAGTGCTTAGTGGGATAGCAATTAACATACCTTCTTCATAGATGTAGTGAGTCATTGCCACATGACGAATATCAGTCTCGTCATCTATCACCCTGCCTATCACTGGTAATGGACAGGTTTCTAACCATTTTTCCAGCTCTTTCTTTTTATTTTCCATTTAGTCACCGTGTTGCTCGCGGTGGGCAGCAAGGGTGGCACGCCCGTGTATGGCTGCCTCGCTGGAGTAAAGTCCAGAAATTTCTAAGCAATTAACGGCCCTTTGCAGCGCCTCCACCAGTGCCGCCACGTCCGGCGCGGGCTTCTCAGGCCAGTGGTCGATCACAACTTCGACAACACCGTCGTCGTGCATGTTGACGCTGTGGATAGGAGCGTTCGTTGATCCGACCATGCCGTTGCTCTCACAACGGAAAGTAGCTACGAATTTGTCGGCAGTAGGCTGAGGCTGCTGCTCTGTGGGCTTTGATACATTGGGCCAGGTCAGCATCGTTTTCAGATCCTCCCGGTCCACTGCGCCTTTGGGAGCAGGTAATACGATGTCTCCATCACGGCGACCTACCGCTGCAAATCGCTGCTCATCCCGAGGACCTGCGCTGTCTTCGGTGGACGCTGGGTACATCCAATCGCACCGGCTCAAGATCACATGATCCCCTCTTATGCGAATCCATGAGACAGGCTGCTGCTCTGCGGGCTGCTGGGCTTTCAGGAACTCTCGGCACACTACGGCCAGCTTGTCATCACCCAGACGTGCGCCGAACTTGTCCGGGTTGTTCTGCACATAGTCCATCGCCTGTTCTGCGGTGTTCATTACCGCTGCGAAAAGCGCCTCGTATGGGACAACGGAGGTGGGCTGCGGGGCTGTCTTGTTGTTCTGAACAACACGTTCCGCCTCAACGGCAGCTGCGGCCCAATGCAAACGACGCTCCATCTGCTCAGACGTCTCGTCCTCAAATGTACCTTGGTAAAATGGATTCCTGTACTCACCGTTACTTGCGGTGAAATTTGTTGATTGGTCTGCCATAGAGGATACCTTCAGTATTGGTTGGGGGCCGCGTAGATCTTCTGTCCGAGCGAAAGGCTCCAGTCGCCACAGCGACGGCACCTGTCTTGGTCATCCTAGTCATGGTTGGCCGGAATCGATTTATTTTTTTTTTTTTCCGTTTTCTGTTGGTGGACCTGGGCGGTACCCAACCGCTTACCGGACTGCGTGGGATTTCCACGTTCCCCCTATGGATTGGGAGGCCCTTTGTATGGCGCACCCAGCAGGACTTGAACCTGCGGCCTCACCCTTAGGAGGGGTGCGCTCTATCC
>JAHAYB010000118.1 GCA_018384835.1 Comamonas sp. | reverse complement strand
GGATAGAGCGCCGTCGCATCGGCCCGGTACTGACCGAGCACGAACGCCAGCAGCAGGCTGAGGCACTGCGCCAGCAACGCATTGAAGAGCGCCGTTTGCGTGACCAGCAACGCCGCGATGAGCTGCTGGTGGAGCGCTTCCCCAACCAAGCGGCCCATGACCGCGAGCGCAGCTCCCAGCTCCAACAGTTTGATGACTTGCAAGCCGTGGCCCGCGCACGCCTGGAAGAGCTGGAAAATGAATACGCCATAGCCCGCAAGGATATGCGCCCCTACTTGGCGGAGCCTGCTACGGCCCCCGGCCCTTTGCGCAATGCCCTGGCAGACGCAGAAAAAAATCTGTCCGTGCACAAGCGCAGCATGGAGGTGAACGAAATCAACCGCCAGCGCGCTATCTTGCGCTTGGATGATGAGCAGCTGCACCTACAGCTGCTGTGGCGCCAAAGGGATGAGGCCGCTGCCGCCGCAGGTCTGCACGAAGACGACTAAGAAAGATAAGCACGCCCTGCCTGCTAATGCAGGGCGGCTACCGATTTTTACATCCCCAGGTTCGGAGCTAGGTAGCGGCGCAGCTCGGCCTCGGGCATTTGGCGGCGCTGGGCCATATCCTGCAACTGGTCTTCGCCAATCTGCCCCACGCTAAAGTAAGCCGCTTGGGGGTGGGCCAGGTAAAAACCGCTGACGCTGGAGGCGGGGAACATCGCCAGGCTGTCAGTCAGGCTCATACCGATTTCGTCTGTGCCCAGGGTGTCGAACAGCGCCCATTTTGCGGTGTGGTCGGGGCAGGCGGGGTAGCCGGGGGCGGGGCGTACGCCTTGGTATTTTTCAGCAATCAGCTCTTCGTTGCTTAGATTTTCGTCCGCGCCATAGCCCCAGAGGTCTTTGCGCACGCGCTCGTGCAGGCACTCGGCAAAGGCTTCGGCCAAGCGGTCGGCCAAGCTTTTAAACATGATGCTGGAATAGTCGTCCAGCGCCTCGATAAACGCTTGCTCTTTCTTCTCGATGCCCAGCCCGGCGGTGACGGCAAACATGCCGGCGTAGTCGGCAATGCCGCTTTCCTTGGGTGCAACAAAGTCGGCCAGGCAGCGGCTGGGGCGCATATTGCCCTCGGCATCTACCTGCTTTTCGGTTTGCTGGCGCATACCGTACCAAGTCATCAGCACCTCGCTGCGGCTTTCGTCGGTGTAGAACTCAATATCGTCGCCCACGCGGTTGGCGGGGAAGATGCCCATCACGCCATGAGCAGTCAGCCAGCGCCCTTCGATGATTTTTTTCAGCATGGCCTGGCCATCGGCAAAGACTTTGCGGGCTTCCACGCCCACAATTTCGTCATCCAAAATGGCGGGGTAGGGGCCGGCCAAGTCCCAGGTCTGGAAGAAAGGGCCCCAGTCCAGGTATTTGGCGATTTCGGCCAGGTCAAAGTTCTTGAATACGCGCCGCCCCAGTACGCGGGGGGTGATGGGCGCATAGTCCAGAGTGGGCAAATTAGCACGGGCTTTGTCCAACGGCCAGAGCACGGTTTTTTTCTTGCGGGCGTGTAGTTGGCGCACGCGCTCGTAGTCTTCTTGCACCTCGGTCAGATAGGCGGCTTTGCCTTCGCCCAGCAGGCTTTGCGCCACGCCTACGCTGCGCGAGGCATCGGGCACATAGACCACGGGGCCGTTGTATTGCGGTGCAATTTTGACGGCGGTGTGTATCCGCGAGCAGGTCGCCCCGCCAATCAGCAGTGGGGTCTGGCGGCTGCGGAAGTACTCGTCCTTGTCCATCTCACCGGCCACGTATTGCATCTCTTCCAGGCTGGGGGTAATCAGGCCGGACAGACCCACGATGTCGGCATTTTCTTCCTTGGCCTTGGCCAGAATATCGCGGCAAGGAACCATCACCCCCATATTGATGACTTCAAAGTTATTGCATTGCAGCACCACGGTGACGATGTTCTTGCCAATGTCGTGTACGTCGCCCTTGACGGTGGCAATCACAATTTTGCCCTTGCTCGATACGTCCAGCCCGGCGGCTTGCTGCTGGCGCTTTTCCTCTTCGATATAGGGCACGAGGTGCGCCACGGCCTGCTTCATGACGCGGGCAGATTTAACCACCTGGGGCAGGAACATCTTGCCCGCACCAAACAGGTCGCCCACGATGTTCATGCCATCCATCAGCGGCCCCTCAATGACGTGCAGCGGGCGGCCACCGCCTTGCACCACGATGGCTTGGTAAGCTTCTTCCGTGTCTTCGACGATGAAGTCGGTAATGCCGTGTACCAGGGCGTGGGACAGGCGTTCGCCCACAGTCTTGGGGTTCTCGGGCGTGCCGCGCCATTCCAGCTTTTTGCTGTCGTCTTTGGCCGCGCCCTTGGCTGCGTCGGCAATTTCTAGCAAGCGCTCTGCGGCATCAGGGCGGCGGTTCAGGATGACATCTTCCACGCGCTCGCGCAGCTCGGGTTCCAGGTCGTCATACACGCCCACCATGCCGGCGTTGACAATGCCCATGTCCATGCCCGCCTTGATGGCGTGGTACAGAAACACCGTGTGAATCGCCTCGCGCACCGGTTCGTTGCCGCGAAAGCTAAAGCTGACGTTGGACACCCCGCCCGATACCTTGGCTCCGGGCAGGTTTTGCTTAATCCAGCGCACCGATTCGATGAAGTCCACCGCGTAGTTGGCGTGTTCTTCAACGCCGGTGGCTACGGCGAAGATATTGGGGTCAAAGATGATGTCTTCCGGCGCAAAACCGACTTCATCCACCAAGATGCGATAGGCGCGTTCGCAGATTTCAATCTTGCGCTCAAAGGTGTCGGCCTGGCCGGTTTCGTCAAAGGCCATCACCACCGCCGCAGCGCCGTAGCGCTTAATCAGCTTGGCGTGGTGTTTGAACTCTTCCACCCCCTCTTTCATGCTGATGGAATTAACAATGCCCTTGCCTTGCAGGCAGCGCAGCCCGGCCTCAATCACTTCCCATTTAGAGCTATCGACCATCACCGGCACTTTGGCAATGTCTGGCTCAGAGCCAATCAGGTTGAGAAAGCGCACCATGGCGGCCTTGCTGTCCAGCATGGCCTCGTCCATGTTCACGTCAATCACCTGTGCGCCGTTTTCTACCTGCTGGCGGGCAACGGATAGCGCCTCCTCGTACTGCTCATTCAAAATCATGCGTGCAAACGCTTTGGAGCCTGTGACGTTGGTGCGCTCGCCCACGTTGACGAATAGGCTGCTGTCGTCAATCAATACAGGCTCTAGGCCAGATAAGCGCATAGGGGGCAGGATGGAGGGGGCAACAGCGGACATGGGTAGATTAAATTAGAAAAAGGAAATAAAAAAAGGGTGTAATTTTACCCATTTAGAACATGGTGTCGAAGTAGGCAGGCATGTCAGAGGTGAGTAGATACAGGCGTAAAACTATAACAAAGTTAGTAAAATCACTCCTGGCATGATGGCTAAGGACAGCATATTACCCACGAGTACGACATTGGCCACTGTTTGACTATCAACGCGGTATTGTTCACTGAGTAGGTAATTGAGTACAGCCGGTGGCAATGCGGCATATAACCATAGCATTCGCGCCCAGTCGCCTTGTAGATTCAAAATCCAAATAATTATCCCTGCTGATAGCAAGCCTGCCAGTAAGTAAAGAAAGTTGATACGCAGTGCCAGTGCCACGCCTGTAAATTGACTTTGCGCCATGCGCACACCTAAGCTAAATAGCATGAGTGGGATACTGACTTGGCCAAGCATATCTGTTGTAGTTAATACAAACTGGGGTATTTGTGCATGGTAGGGAGCCAGTAATAATCCTAATACAGCAGCCCAAATATTAGGGCTGTGTAGCCAGCTTAAACTACCCTTGTTACGGCTAATAAGCCATAGGCCAACAGAGAAGTGTAAGGTATTAGCCAAAACAAAAAGTATAATAATATCGCCTAATAAATCCTTTCCATAGGCCAGCATCATCAAAGGAATGCCCATATTTCCAGTATTACGGAACATGCCAGTCATTAAAAAGGAGGCGGGATTCATACCGCTACGCCTAGCCAGTGGCCACAGCAACAACCCAGGCAGTAGCGCGATAGCTATACCCGCAAGCACCAGAACCCAGCCGCTGGAAATATCCACAGGATTAGCCAGCATGGCTGAAAAAATTAATGCAGGACAAAATAAATAGATATTAATACTATTGATAAATCCCATTTCTGCTTGGGAGCGGCGATAAGCAAATAAATAACCTGCGCCAGAGACGGCAAAAACAGGAATAATAATATTAATGAGTGTGAACAGCATAGTCATAATTTTTTAATGGGAGGATGAGTTTACATTCAGCCCCATATTCATAAGATTACTGGGATGAGGTATTTTATTATTTTTAATATTATAAATATAATAAAGAATAGATTATATTATCTGTGATGCTGATAGATATTGTTCAAGAGCGCTATCAATTTTTTACCCACTGCGGTTGCTAAATTTACAGGTACAGCATTACCAATTTGCTTGTATTGGCTGCTGATAGAGCCAAAAAATTCCCAACTATCTGGAAAAGTTTGAATTCTGGCATATTCACGAATATTCAAAGGGCGGGTATGCTCGGGGTGGCAGCGCTCGGTTTGTTTCTGTGCCGGGGCACAAGTTAAAGTTAGGCTAGGGGCATCTAAACTTAATCTACGCGCCATGCCTGTTTTACCGCCACCTAAAAAGTAGCTTTTCTGCATATACTCTCTTTGTAGTGCATCAGGTAAATCGACCCAATAGCCCCCAGGGGGAACTAAGGATAAAATCTCTTTTTTGCGTTGGGGATATTCTTGCCCTATAGATGCAGGGCAGTCAGTATTATATAATTCACCTTTTTTTAAGGCATCACGCAGCGTTAAAATTCGGTGGTAAGGTTCTGGCCAAGTTAGGACTTACGCAAACCCCATGGAAACCGAAGGGCTGCGCAGTTCCTGGCGCAGGTAGGCCGAGAGCATCTCATTCTTGATCTTGTAAATTGTGCTGCCCG
>JAHAYB010000112.1 GCA_018384835.1 Comamonas sp. | reverse complement strand
AACACACGGTCAAGAGCGTCAATAGCAAGTCCTGCACGTTCAACTTGGCTCCAGGCCGGCTGACCAGCCAACTCTTCAACCTTATCAACACCCGGAACATTGCCAGACTGCACCATGCGCGCAGCTGCAATCCAGGTCAAGGCAAAAGCTGCTGTGGCCCAGCCATCGGCTGCTCGCGAGGATGCGATGTCCTGCAGGGCCAAAAACGCGCGAGGGATAGGAAGCTGTGTACGAATCATTTTTTGCTTTCAATGGCGGTGAGCCACGGTGATGATGGTTGAGTCCGTTGCGCTGACCACCGCATAGACGCCTGCCAGTGCTTCCACCTTCTGCGAGTTGCCAACCACCCTGCGCAGGTTGTCCAGTGCTTTGTCTGTCATCAGGTATCGGATACCGCCGCGGTTGTCATGCTCCGGCTCTCCAAACGCCACGACCAAGGTCGCTGAACCCAGCGGAATGCCTCGTTGGCATCCTCGCTTCTGCGCATGCAAGCTCATCTCCCGCTTCGTACGGGACTTAGGTTCGAAGTGTGCGTTTCCGACTGCCATTTTGACCTCCGTTGGTGACGTTGAATTGATTGTATCGTGCAACGGTGTTTTATACCAAGAAGAAAATATAAATTTTTCACAACAAGACAAGATTGGCTTTCAGGTCTTCCTAAAACTACCGTGTTGCGCTCAACAGCTGACACCGACCTCGTACCATCCCTTTCAACCGCAAAGCTCCCTCTTGCAGCTTGTATTGCAAACGTCCGTTTTTGGGATAATTAAGCCCAGGTTCAAAAATCGGCCACCACCCTGGTGCGATCTTGTCTCAAAATCTTGTCTCGTTTTCATCGTCTCATTGCTACACTTCACATTGAGATTTGAGACGGAGACCACCATGCTTGTCGGCTATGCCCGCGTATCGACCGAAGACCAGAAGCTCGACCTGCAGGTCGATGCCCTAAAAGGCGCTGGCTGCGAGAAGTTTTTCTCTGACCACGTGTCCGGGGCCTCCAAGCTCAAGCCCGGACTGGAGGAGGCGCTGGCGTACCTGCGGTCAGGTGACACGTTGGTGGTCTGGAAGCTGGACCGGCTGGGGCGCACAGTCAAAGGCCTGGTGGACCTGGTGCAGTCCCTGGAAGAAAAAGGCATTCAGTTCCGCAGTCTCACCGACGGCATTGACACGTCCACCACGTCGGGAAGGTTCTTCTTTCACGTGATGGCCGCTCTGTCAGAAATGGAGAGAGAGCTCGTTCGTGAGCGAACAAAGGCGGGCCTGACGGCAGCCCGCGCCCGGGGCCGCATGGGCGGTCGTAAACCCAAGATGGACGCTTCGCGCCTGAAGTCGGCCCAGCACTTGTTGGCCAGCGGGATGGCACCCAATGAAGTTGCAGCAAATCTAGGTGTATCCAGGGCGACGCTCTACAGAAAACTCGCCGAATCTGCCAAAAAATAAGTATCAAACATACGATGTAAACAATACATACGGTATGTAAATTACCCTCAATAACCTGTTGGACCCGGTTCTATCCGAGAATGGACTGCGCTATCGCCCCATCAATGGCTGAAAAAAGCGCCCCACTGAAAGCGATTCACCGTGAACCTGAAAGAGCAACCACTTTTCATACCGAACCCTGACAGCCCTGGCAAATACTTGCTGTCGCCGGTCGGGGTTCTGCTGGTTGCCACACATTTGGTCAAGAAACCTCAGTCCCCGTCAGCTTCGCCAGGCGGTTTTGCGCTGATTTCAGGTGTTTGGGACTGATGTCTTCCACTACGGTACCCTCCAAATCAAAGCGTTTCTTGAAGTACAGCATTCCTTGAAGGTAATCACGTTGGGTCACATGAGCCTCCAGGAACTCCGTGGTCATGTCGTGCATCAGCGAGTTCGAGCAACCTGCGCCTTCGGGCATCTGGCGCAGCACTTCATTGAGTCTCTTGTCTACGCGCCGCATGAGTGGGCGGAAATAGCGCTGGCCATCTATCTCCACAGGCTCTTTGATGATGGCCAAACTTTTCAGGTAGTTCAGAACCACCGGCTCAAGCCGCAGCCTGTCCGCCGCTCTCTTGGCAGCTTGTTCTGACCCCCGTTTGATGTTTTCGGCTTTAATTGCTTCCCTTGCGAGCCTTGCCAGCTCAGCCTTGCCCGGCTTCTTTGGCGCAGCTTTCGGGGGCGGTGCGGGTACCGGGGCTGCAGGTACCGTAGGCTCGGATGCGCTGGGCTGCAGCAGGGTAGCAGGACGTTTTTTCAGGGTGAGGGTGGGGCGCATTTGAGGTGTGGTCAGTTGCATGCGAGGTACTCCATCCTACGCTTGCCGACCTCTGGAAGGCCTACGACCAGATTCAGACCTACAAGGAACAAATCCCCGACCTGTTCCAGTACAACGAAGTGCTGGTCATCTCCGACGGCACCGAGGCCCGTATGGGCTCCCTGTCGGCCAATGCCGAACGCTTTTTGCAGTGGCGCACCATCGACGGCATCCAACTCGACCATCTTGGCCAGTTCAATGAACTGCAGACCCTGGTGCGTGGTGCCTTGGCCCCCCAGGTCTTGCTGGACTACCTGAGCTACTTTGTGCTGTTCGAGGACGACGGCAATCTGGTCAAGAAGATTGCCGACTATGCTGCACCCTGGACGAAGCCAAGGCCGTGCGCGATGAAGTGGCCTTCATGCAGGCCGTGAAAGTCATCCTGACCAAGCGGGACATCAGTCTCAAAAAGAAAACCGACGAAGAGCGCGAAGCCGCCGTGCGCCAAATCATCAACCAGGCGGTCGTCAGCGAATAGGTGGTCGATATCTTTGACGCCGTGGGCCTCGACAAGCCCAACATTGGCCTGCTGGACGAAGAATTCCTGGCCCAGGTGCAGAACTTGCCAGAGAAGAACCTGGCCGTCGAGCTCCTGGAGCGCCTGCTCCAAGGCGAAATCAAGTCCAAATTCGCCAGCAATGTGGTGCAGCAAAAGAAGTTCTCGCAGCTCTTGAGCAGCGTCATCACCCGCTATCAGAACCGTAGCATCGAAACCGCCCAGGTGATGGAAGAGCTGGTGGAGATGACCAAGAAGTTCAGACAGGCCGCCAGTCGGGGTGAACAACTGGGCCTGTCAGACGACGAAGTGAAGTTCTACGACGCCCTGACCAACAACGAATCCGCGGTGAAAGAGCTGACCGACGAGACGCTCAAGAAAATTGCCCATGAGCTGACCGAGAACCTGAAGAAGAACATCTCGGTGGACTGGCAACAGCGTGAAAGCGTGCGGGCAGCGCTGCGGTTGATGGTCAAGCGCATCTTGCGCAAGTACAAGTACCCGCCAGACCAGGCTGAAGAGGCGGTGGAGCTGGTGCTCCAGCAAGTGGAGACGCTCGGAGAGGCGTGGGCATAGAGTGCACATACCGGCCCTCTGCGGCAATGAAAGCGCTTTCTTTGTCAGGAGAGCAGCGTTGAGCAGAGGGCGTAGACAGCCTTTCCTGGAACGTTAAAGACCAGCGTCACAGGAGTGTGCTCGGCTTCTCGAGCTCTGTAGGGTGTGTAGGGTATGTAGGGTCATGTATGTTTTTCCATATAAGCCGTATGGCATATATCTGCGCGCGGGCGTACGAGCGCGCAAGCCACGGAATGAGAAAATGCTACACACCCTACATTGTTAGCAGCCTCGGGTTTGGGCTTCGTATTGGGCCTGGTAGTTTTTTGATTCGCAGCCAGACTTCAGTTGAAGCCCAGCGAAAAACATCCCGCTCGCAGTACGTGGCAGTTTTTTGAACTTTCGCTCCAGCCGCTGGCTAAAAAATTTACTTGAGCCAGCGATTTCCCCGTTTGCCTTCTTCCATGCCGAATAGCTCTCGTAGAGTTCTGAAAATTTGGCGCGTAAGCCTTCGCCGACACTACAGCATTCTCCAGCCCAGATTTGGATGTCGTCTTGCTCTTCCATGTATTCCCGGCTGGAATCGGTGACAGTGCTCGGTATAAGTAGGCCGCCAGTAGCCCACTTACGCGCACCTGCAATCGCCCACATCAAGATGCCAGGATACTCTGCTTTCAGTTTTTCTGGCAACAGGTCGTCACGGCGGGAACCAGTGAATCGTTGATTGAACGGAATCAATACCATGCGACGGACTATCGCATGGTCATCGCCCTTGAGTCGTGGCTTGAAGTTTCCAGCCAAAACGTGCTTGTGGGTCACGTTAAAGGTGAACTCGTCCTGCCTCATGAACCGTGCCGTCAGCGTTGCATCACCCGTCAACTGTTTGATGCGAGCTTCTGCCCAATGACCTGACTCTTCAAGCTCACTGCTGATGGCCAAACGCTTGCCTAGCAAAGCAGCAAGCGTAGTCGGATGACGCTCGTTTTTTGCTGCCATGAGCGCCTCGCTGGGCAGGTTGTGTCCGTACTTTCCGGCGATGGCGCGCAGTACTTCCAAGAGAACACTTTTGCCGTTTGCACCTTCACCGTGCATGAAAAAAAGCTTTTGTTCCTTCACACTCCCAGTCAGACAATAGCCCGCCAGCCGCTGAATGAACTCCATCATTTCGATATCGTTGTCGAACACCTCACTCAGGAACTTGTCCCATACGGGTGTTGGCATACTTACTGGAGCAACGCCACTCAATTGGGTAAAGAGAAGTCCAGCGCGAGAAACTGGCAAGCCGGTCTCAAGGTCGAATACATCACCGGGAGTGTTGAGCAGCATGGGATGTGCGTCCCAAGCTGCCACCGGAGTAACAATGTTAGGTTCGCTTCGTGCCATGCTAAGCACTGCCCTAACGGTTGCAGCGCTGCACAGCCTTTTAGCAATACTTTCTTTTTTTTCTCCTTCCGCCTCAGGAGCAGCACTAAGGCATACTGATTTCACAAGAGTGAAGCGTTTCAGGTGCTCGTCGCGCTCCCAATGTTTCCCGGCGTTAACCATCCATTCCATGCCGGGACTCCAGCGTAATTTATAAGCGCAACTTTTAGCAAAACGCACTGCCAGCTCTATTTCGCTCAAGCGTGGCGCTGCTGGAGGGGTATGTTCCTCATCTTCAGCTGCCTTTACGGTCGCTATTGGTGCAACGGCTGCTTTTCCTAAAACCTCTGTCAAGGTGATAGCACCAGGCTGGCCTCCGTCTTTCCAGCAGTCCCACGCGTTATAGTCCATCGGCTTCCCTGTCGGCATTTTTGCAACTGCGCAGCCCAACTTTTTTGCTACCGTATTTGCTTTGACTTCATCCCTAACATCCGGCACTAGCACCAATTGAGCACCAGGGTGCGCTTCAAGCACGGCATTAGCCACGGTGGCCATTCTTTCTAAGCCACAGGCCACAACGGCGGCATGACTGGTCTCAAGCCAACAAGCCCATGCTGCACTGATACCACCGCACACGTAGACCGGTTGGTCTTCCTCGATTGTCCCGACAACGTAGAAGGCGTTTTCCATCGGGCCGTGTGTGCGCGAGGAACCATCCGGGGCAATGTACTGGACAGCTTGCAAAGTGCCGTCTGGACGGCGCAGTGGTATCACTAAAGACCCGTACATTTCGACGTCGTCCAGCATCAAAGGGTCGGTATCGGACAGCTGCCGCAAGCCTTTTACGGCCGCTTCGGATTTAATGCCTTTTGTTTGGCAGTACGGGTTATGAATTGTGGCTGGTTCCGCACGCTCCCAGATAGCTGTCCACTCACTACTACACGGCTTGGTCGTGACCACTGGACTAGATGTTAGAAGTTCGCTACGGTCTCCTGCCTCAAGTGGCTGCCGGGAAGAGTGGAAAGAGAGCTCGTCAGATTGACTTGGTGGGTGCTGAGAAGGATAATTGAACACGTTGATTGATAGTAAGTTGAAGATGCAGACTCGAAGCGTTGGCCCGCTTTCGAGTCTGTTTTTTTGGCTACTACTGCTAATAGCCCGGGCCGGTAAACGAATCGGAATTGCTCAAACGACGGTTGAGCGCCTCTATGACAATTTCCTTTTCGGTCACACGGAATCCTGCTTCTTGAGAGCGCCTACCCACCTAACTTTGTCGATGGGTATCAGGTGCCTGATTCAGTACGGCGGTCAGCGAGTAAACAGTGCAATGTTGCAGACTCGTGGACGCTGCCCACTTCGGGTTGTCAACCGACTCTCCACAAAGCCTGGGATATCTGCAGTAACGCGCTGCCAGAACTTGGGCATGGAAAGAGATGACATGCCGCTGGCCTTGCACCAGCCTGAGTAGGTTTTGTAGACATCGACCTTCAAAGTGTCTACCGTCGACTTCAGGACTTTTTCAGTGTCTTGCCACCAGCTGATGACGCTGTTCGACTCAGCTTTTGCAGAGCTGATTGCGTCACTCATCGCTTTGGGAAGTACCGGGTCAAAGCGACCCCGTGCCTGCAACCGTAGCGCTCCTTCAATGGCCCAATTGAGCACCCCACTGAGTTCATGCTCAACGATGTAATCTGCCAGCTTAGGGTCGCGCTCAGCAAGAGGGATGGTGACGCTGAAGGGTACGATTTCAAGTCTGCGCCAAAAGCCTCCTGAATGGTCAGTTGTCTCTGGGATGTGGTTCCCCAAAATCAACCACTTAGCCTTTATTTTTGCGGAGACAGGGTCACGATATTTTCGCTTGATGGTTACAGTTTCGGCCGCTGTCACCATCTTGAACGTGCGACTGCTGATGCGATTCTGGGGAGCCTCGTCACAATATACGAGAGAGGCATCCAGTGCTTCTGTCAAACTAAAACCGTCCAATTCATCCAAGTTGACGGCTGCCACGCGGCGATGCAAAGCCTGAACAATGTTGGCCATCACGCCCTTGCCGTTTGCCCCTGTCCCCAACCAAAAATGAGCAATCTGGTGCGGAGCATCAGGGAGCAACGTGTAGCCGATGTACTCCTGAACCCGTTGACGCACCTCGGTGTCAGGAAGAATACGCTCCACAAATTCCATGAACTTGGTTGGGGCGACTGCCAAAGGGTCGTAGTTGCAGTTGATGCAGTAGCGAAGGTTCAGCGCTTTGTCATGCGATTCCAAAGACACACCTGATGCCGACAAATGCACGTAGCCATTACGGACAGGAATGACAGTTTTTTCGGTGGGCTTGCCCAATGGTTCAAGATACAGCAGTGCCGCCTCGTATGCTTGTTTCGCATTGCGACTGGTGGCCATGACCTCACCCTCGTTTTCATAGATGTAAGTAAACGCTTGTCTCATGCTGTCATCCTTGGATATCAATTGCCAGCAGCAACCGTCCCACTCGGCTAGCTGATGGGTTGAGATACGGAAGTTGCCAGTGTTGGCAAGACTTGTTGCATAGCTCATCGGGATAAAAGTTTTCTCGCTCATACAGATACTCCTTACAAATTTACGGCTGGAAAAAGGGAAACGAGGCCTACGGTTGGCTGCTCGAAGAGAACTACTTCTGCCTTCTTCAAGTCAGTAGTGGTGTCCTTACCGAGGCTTCGGTGGGCTATCTGAAGCCCTTGGCTGTGGGTGCAATTTTTCATTCGGCACTCCTTGTGGAACAGATGTGCTCATGATTCCCGCTCCTGTCATTCATGCCTATCCGTGTCACGACAAATCGGGATACTGGTCACGACAAATCGGGAGGTTTCGGGGGAGCGCATGCAAGCGCGAACGCACCCCCACAGCTGATGACTAGCAGGTCAAGGAGCCCGAATGTGCGGTCAAGGAAAGACGCCGGGTCAACGAGGCATTGAAGCTGCCCAGCGCGTTTTTTACAAAAGCTTCGCTTGCGATTGGGAGCAGCTCCAGCGCCTCCTGCAGTTGCACCTTCAGCGCTTCCCCGGCATGAATGCCGAGGTGTCACGCGCAACCGGATGAAAGTTTTTCCCCTGGTCAGTCTGGTCAGAGCGGTCAGCTTCAGGTCAACAGCAACTAACTGAGAACTTGCCAAGAGAGGTGGGTGTATGCCAAGCCTGTAGCTTCTTTGAAGGTATGCGTACTTGCGCGATGTGATGAGGCGCCTGCCCAGGAGCAAGCCGACATCGCTAGCCTGCTGCCCCACAGCTGGCAGCCTGTAGAGCACTCAGCGCATGCCCTGAGCCTCTTCTTGGTCAATAGGGGGATGGATGTACGCCTTTGAAGTGCGTACACAAACTTTGAAGCACGCGGAGCAGTCTGACCAGATTGACCAGCATTTTTTGGGAAAAACTATTTTGCTCAGCTGGGGGCCACGCAGAAACCTCTCGGCCGCCTCATGGAAGAGGCTGGGATGTGTGCAGTCAAAGTTGCTTTCTGCGAACTGCCCGCACATGACTTGGTCCGAAGGCTGCATCACTGCAGAAGATTTTTGATTTTTCTCTGGTCAGTCTGGTCAGGGCGGTGACCTCCAAGTGTTAAGGCTGGTGCCGTCGGTTGGCTTGAGTTGTTCAGCGGAAGATGTTTTGCATGTCTTGCCAGGGCAACCAGACTTGATGTGATGCGGTAACCCTCGGCACTGAAAAATGCCTTTCTTCCAGAAATCCTTGTGTTTGCGGTCTTCATCAATCTGACCGGGCCCACAGGCTGACAGCTTCAGAAAGTTTTTCTTGCTCTCTGGTCAGTCTGGTCAGCCTCAGGAGGATAGAAGCTGAAAGGATGATTGGTAACTTAGAAACTGCCAATAGAGATGGCTGGAGACCGAGGCTGTAGCTTCTTTGAGGTGTGTGCACAAACGTTGAAACACACGGAGCAGGCTGACCAGATTGACCAGATTGACCAGCATTTTTTGGGAAAAAACTCTTTGCTCAGTTAAGGCACTTGTACGTTCAGGCCCAGTTGTCACCCTGCACAGGGTGATGTCGCCAGGCACGGGCCAGTGCAGACCGGATAAGCTCAGCAGTGACTGCACCAGACCAGTCGCCTGGCGCAGTGCCAGGCCAAACTGGTTCTTGATGGTCAGACAAAACTGGATGGCGGCATCAGGGAACGTGGGGCTGCGTCCGCGCTTGCTGCTGGTAGCGGCAAACCAGTGAACCACACCGTGAGTGACCCACGTGCTTTGAGCGCAGCGTTGTAGTGTTGCCAGTTGGTGGTGCGGTAACGGCGTTAGGCCTTCTCGGTGCTCGAACTCATGCCGCTAGCCTACCTGCTGGACGGCAGCTCTTTGTGCAACAGGGCCCTGGTAAGCTAAACCGTCTCTGTTGCCCAGAAATTTTAGAGGGATAGTATGTTTGACTACTTAGATGGTGGTGATGTTGATAATGATAACTATCAAGAAAGACATGAAGATTTGCTTAAAAGGCTATCTAAGGCCTTAGACCGTAAGCACTTTTATTCTATAGAGAATTTATCCTTCTCGGCGCTCTCAAAAATTTCCAGTTGGCATGAAAAAGAGCAAGAAAGAATCAAGGACTGGTTTAACGATGAAAGCCACCAAAGTATATCAGTAGATTTATCTTCAATATTAAATTCAGAAAAACCAGACAGGGAAAAGGCAGCAAAGTGGCTTGATGAAAACCTTGGAAGCATTGATTTAAACGTTTTGATGCAGCTGGTGGCTGATACAAGAGTCAGGGCAGTCTCCGACTCGATGCGAGCAAAAACTGAAAAAAGGGTTAAGCGTACGGCAAAAAAACATAAAGTTTTGGCCTGGAGGTGGCTCACGATAGAAGCTAGAATGAACGTTGATAAATACGAAGATAGCTCCCGGGGAGAAAATCCAAAGAAATACTCCAAAAATTCAGCTACACCAATACTTGCCGAAGAGTTTAATATATCAGAGAGACATATTAGAAATGCTTATCTTACAAGCGTCGAATCTAACAAGGAAATTTTCCCGCAAGGAGTTAGTGAGGCAAGAAAGAATGTTAGGTTAAAAAAATTTCCGCCTGAAATATATGACGATTTGATAAATTTAATAACGCAGTAATAATGCATGGGCTTGTGCAACAACGCCCAACTAGGATGCCTTCAGCCTCTACAAAAGCGTCTGTACCATCGCCCCAAGTGCAGT
The DNA here is from genome assembly GCA_018384835.1 of Comamonas sp. Lineage (GTDB taxonomy): Bacteria > Pseudomonadota > Gammaproteobacteria > Burkholderiales > Burkholderiaceae_C > Comamonas. The sequence goes on along the minus strand of JAHAYB010000112.1, from coordinate 3,825 downwards.
AGAAAGTACCAGATGGCCGCTACATAAACGGCACAAGCTTACTGTCTTTCTGTCTGCTGCTGCTTGCTGCCCCTGCCCAATGCGAACCGATAGCGCAAACTAGGACACGTTCTTGCGAACCACACGGTCACTGAACCAGAAGATTCTGGTTTCAAAGGGAGCTTCAGGAAAAAAGGGCGCAATAGAATTTAATGCCATTGCACCCTGAGAGGTTTGCATGAATGAACAACACGTGGATTTAATGCAATTCATCATCCCACGATAGTTGCAACCAATACCTGCTAAATTTTTAACTCAAATAAAGCTCGGGGAATCCAAAAGCCCGAAATCAATGAAGGCAATGTTTTTCCTTCTCTATCAGCTTATGCAGCTCTACGTGACTAGGGTACTTCCCTTTGAAAATTCCTATGGCTTCGCAGCGTGCTTTCAGAGAAAGCCAAGCACTGTAAACAGTAGTCTTTGTAGACAACTCCTCAGCAATCATGGCTTCCACCTCATCAGACCATGCTCCACAGGTAGGATGAAGCCCTTCAGATTTAACCCATGCAACAAAAATGAGGGCTCCTCTGACCATTTTCCACTGACCGCCTGCCCTACGAGAAATTTTCGACAGCGCTTGGTCGTTTTCCAACTGCTGCTCTACGAGTGCTTGCGCGCAATCGGGGTCACAATTTTCAGACAAATTTGAGTAGAACTCGATAGTTTTAGAGTACAGAGATTCCCTGTAAATAAAACTCTCCTTGCCAACTCGAACACCAATGTGGCTATTTGCTGGCAAGTGAACCTCACCACCGTATTGTAGCCAAATTGCAGGAACGTCTAGCACACGAGCGATTCTTGTGATTTCGTCTGACGATTGTGATTTTTCACCCCGCAAACGAATCACATCACAATCTGCCCTTATGAGGTCTTCAACGTCAGCCTCGTTCAGCCTCTTGTAGTCCTTGGCAATGCAAAGCCGCTCCTCAAATGTTAGGTCATTTGCTTCGGCTCTTTTTGCCTTTGCATTCACCGCCTTTTCCAAGTCATCAATTTTTTCTGCACAGTAGCTCTTTGCAGTGCCGCTTTGCTGTGAAATGCTTCCGGCTTGGATTTCATGAGGCTCCAAGTTAAGAATTTGCTTGTCGCTGACAAACGAAAGCATTTTTTCTACGTACTTGGAAGCCGTGTTTTCATCAAAATAGCTCATCGTATACCTCTTGCCTCTAAAGTTGAATTTCATTCCTTACTGGTGGGTCAGGCACACTGCCTTGCTTAATATTTCCTGCGAAAATCAAGTCATGCAATTTAGTATAGGAAGGCAAGCAACCATTTTGATAAGTATTTGTAGGGATAAGCAGTTATGGTGAAACAGAAGAATTCTTGCAAGAGAACAACACTTCCCCAATTGACGTGCAACGGACTTGGTTGCAAGAGAAAGGTGCTGTGGGTTGTACAGCAGTGCAGTTATATGCACGTGTCATAATGTTGCACAGCTGCGCGTAAAGCGTATAAGCTGAAACAGCATGACAAACGCCAAGGTTCTAAATATATTGGCCAGAGATGCAACAGAAACTCATGCAGTGACAATGCACAGCGACTGCGGCATCACCCGCAACCACTCACCGGTACAGCACACAAGGTGCATGGCTTCTCACCATGAGTGGCACACCGGCAAACAAGGGGTAGTGCACAGACACTCACCCGCGTGTCTCGAGGCTCAAGTTGGCTGATTTTTTATAAGATGAAGCGGCACTGTAAGTACGCTGTGCCAACCCGATGCGAAGGCTGGATACAGCCCGTTCAGAGCGGCTTTTGCATCGAATCAGACGCGTGTTTGGCAATTCACAGGCCAGATACGTCACCACAAAATGGGCTGATGCGGTGTATGAACAGGAACCCAATAGTGGCTCAAAAAGCTGCCATGTATGTGGCCATCCAGCGAACTTTCAGGCTCCAACCGATTCACTGAGAATTCCCCGTTTTGAGGTTGTTGATGGAGGCAAATACCTTCAAAAAGGGCTCTAAAAATCAGTAGGGTTCCTGACCTCTCCGACGTTAAGAGGAGTCATATGGGTACCCCGACCTCTCCGACCTTACAAGAGCATCTCTTGATGCCTATTCCTTTTTTATCTGGCACCGGGCTTCCAGTGACGCGAAGGAGTTGGCAGTTCGGGGGTACCCATACGAGTCGGCTAGCGGGCTAAAGTGCTGCGCAACACACGGCCAAGCTTGCCAAACCCTTGGTTAAATCATTGCCTCCAGGATGCATGGGGGCTCCTCAAAACAACCAGAGGTGAGCGAGAGCGGTGGACGACTGTTAAGCGCCCTTTTGCTGATGCTCCACCGACCATGCACGTGTGGGATTTACCCGCCCCTTCCAACCTCATGGGCCAGGATGTGGCTTCCATGGATATGGCAAAGCTGTACCGTTCTGATGCGATGTGTGCCCCTAGAGACTGCGACCAGCTTGCTGCGCCAGGTACGCCAGCGGCACCAAGCCTGCATCCCCGAAGTCATATCTGGGTTGCGATACAGGAATTGCGCCGCAGCAAACTCAAGCTGGTGGCCACCGCTGAAGTCACAACGTGATGAAGATGCACCCCAGTGCATTCATCTCTGTAGAGCATGAAACGCCTGTACTTTCACCACGGTGTGACGCTCACGCCTTGAAAAGGCGTGGCGCTCAGGACTTCTTGACCGTCGTGGCCTTGGCGACCACGTCGGTCACCACAGCATTGCCTTGTGCGAAGGCCTTTTGCGCCATGTCCTGAGCAGTCTTCATGGCCTGCTCGCCGACGCTGCTGGCTTGCGTGAATGCAGCCATCATTGCTTCGGTGCCGGCGGGGGCGTTCTTGACGGCGTTGTTCATCATCTCGCCAAAGGCTTTTTGTGTGGTGGAGAACTTGCCTTCAGAGACTTTTCCCAGCGCTGCGCCGGTCTCGGCTGCAATTTGCATCACTGTTTGGCCGTATTCGGCGGCTTTGGCAGCCATGGGCTGCAGACGTTTGGCATGGGCCGCCAAGGCTTCTTGGGGCGACTGGGCTGCGGCCATTTCCTTGAGCGTGTCCAGGCTGTCGCTCAGTGCTGCTTTGCTGGCAGCCAGGTTAGCTTGGGCCAGCTTCTCGAAGCCGGTATAGGCGGTTTGGGCCATCTGGCTCATTTCTTCGGCAGCGGCTTTACCGGCATTGGCGATTTTTTCGTTATTGAGTGTGTTCATGGTGAAACCTTCCAGAGGGCCTGCCCGAAAACCTGAAGGTGACTTAGTCACCTACTGCAAACCCAATCTAAAGGCCAAAACATTGTAGAAACCATTGACGAATGGACTGAGGGGTGCAAGGCTAAGGGGGGAGGTAGCCTCGACGCAATTGAAGTTGCTAAATGCTTCTTCATGCCAATGCTTTGCACACGCCTGATAGAAAGATGGCAGCCCTAGAGCGTACCGTCTCGTCTTGCCAATCTTCGATTGGTGCAATTGAGTTCGCAGTGCTCATCCCTCGCCGTGTGTCAACTACGCCCCACGGTTTTGATGAGTGAGGCCGCTTTATCCGGAACCTCCCACATCGACACCAACTGATAGCCCCGTTTCAGCCTCTGCTTGTGAAGGGTGACCAGCTCCCCAACCGCGGCATCTTTTGAGGGCAAGGCCAGATGCCGCAAAGCACCCAGACGGTTACGCAGTCCTCCGCGTGAGGTGCTAGAGCGTGTTATGAACTTTGTGCCAATTGAATCAAAGGCATAGCGTTCGGCAACATGAGAATGACAAAGACCACGAAGTGCAATCCGCCCAGCACGCCAGGCAGTCGCTCGTAATCACGAGATAAACGTCTGAATCTGGCCAGCCAG